>JBJKRD010000354.1:0-2750 GCA_046704925.1 Opitutaceae bacterium
GCCGGCCGACCCCCTGGTGCTCGCCACCGCCGTGGCCGTGCTCGCCGTCACCACCCTGGCCGCCTGCTGGATTCCGGCCCGGCGCGCCGTCCGCGTCAGTCCCACCACGGCGCTCCGTTCCGAGTGAGCGGCAGACTTCCAGCCGGCCCGGACCCCCAATAACAAACCCAGAATCAAAGCTCAGAGCTTACCGTCCAAAGCCTGACGCCACGCCCCCTCCCTTGCTCACCGACCTCAAATTCGCCCTCCGTCAGTTGGGCAAGACGCCCGGGTTCACCGTCGTCGCCGTGGTGACCCTGGCCGCGGCCATCGGCGTCAATTCCGCCATCTTCTCGATCGTCAACGGCGTCATGCTGCGGGCGATCACGCCGCCCTCGGTGGTGTGCCTGTTCACCGCGCGCCAGGCGGCCAACCGCGACTACCGCCCGTTTTCGTATGCCGAATTCGCCGCCCTGCGCGACGCGAATCCCGTGTTCAGCGACGTCGCCGCGTTGGGTTTCACGCTCGCGGGCGTCGGCCAGAACAACGATGTCCGTCGCAGCTTCATCTTCTTCGCCTCGGAAAACCTGCTGCCTTTGCTCGGCGCCCGCCCCGCCGCCGGCCGGTTCTTTACCGCCGCCGAAGCCCGGCCCAACGCGGATCTGCCCGTGGCCATCGCGAGCTATGCGTTCTGGCAGCGCGTCGGCGGACGCCCGGACTTTGTGGGCAGCACCCTCAAGGTGAACGGCCGCGTCTTCACGGTGATCGGGGTCACCCCGCGCGGCTTCACCGGCATCAACGCCGTGATCTCGCCCGATCTGTGGCTGCCGCTGGGGGTGTATTCGCTGTTCGACAACCCCCTGGACGAGTCCCGGAACCGCGATCTGAACCGGCCGACCAACTACACCCTCAACCTCATGGCCCGGCTGCAACCCGGCCTCACCCTGGAGGCCGCCCGGGCGCTCCTCGTCCCGCTGGAGAAACGGCTCGACGCCGTGCAGCCGCCGACCGCCGATGCCGCCCGC
This sequence comes from Opitutaceae bacterium, assembly GCA_046704925.1. Taxonomy (GTDB): domain Bacteria; phylum Verrucomicrobiota; class Verrucomicrobiia; order Opitutales; family Opitutaceae; genus Fen-1467. The sequence goes on from JBJKRD010000354.1 coordinate 1,005, forward strand.
GAACTCCAGCTGGACGTGCCGTCTCGATTCAGCATCAGCACCAGCCCGGCCAACGACGGCGCCGTCGGCACGGTCGCCGTCCTGTTGCTGGGCATGGCGGGGATCGTGCTGCTGATCGCCTGCCTGAACCTGGCCAACATGCTTCTGGCCCGCGGCTCCATCCGCACCCGCGAATTCGCCATCCGCCTGGCGGTCGGGGCCTCGCGCTGGCGTGTGGTGCGGCAACTGCTCATCGAGGGCCTCCTGCTGTCGCTCGCCGGCGGCGCGCTGGGCGTGCTCGTCGCCGCCTGGAGCAACGACCTTCTGGTCCGGTCGCTGACCGCCATCTTTCGCTCGATGAACTTCGCCATCGCCATCGAGCTGCGCCCCGACGCCACCGTGCTCGGCGTCACGCTGCTGTTCTGCATCGCGGCGACGTTGGTGTTCAGCCTGGGGCCGGCCCTGAAATCGGCCCGCGCCGACGTGGTGCACGATCTCAAACAGCAGGCCGGCGACCCGGCGGCTGCGGGAGGCTGGAACCGGTTCTTTTCCGGGCGCCACTGCCTGGTGATGCTGCAGATTGCGCTCTCGCTTGTCCTGCTGATCGCCGGCGGTCTTTTTCTGCGCAGCGCCGCCAATGCGTCCGGATTGAACCCCGGTTTTGACACGCGTGGCGGAATCGTCGCCGAGATCGATTTCACCTTGAGTAACATCGGCGCCGCCGCCGCCCGCGAGCGGGCGCAGGCCATCCTGGAGCGGATGCAGGCGCTGCCCGGCGTCCGTTGCGCAGCCCTGGCCACCCTCGTGCCGTACGGCAACATCGACAACGAGCGCCGTGTGATGGCCGCCGGCACGGTGGTCGCCACCGATCCGAAGGCGCCGCGGCCGGGGTTCGACGGCATTTTCACCGCCATCACCCCGCAATATTTCGCCGCCTTGGGCGTCCGCCTGCTGGCCGGTCGCACCTTCTCCGACGTCGAATGCCAAAACCGGGATGCGCCGCCCGTGGCGATCATCGATCAGCGCATGGCCGAATCGCTCTTCCCCAAGCAGGAAGCGGTGGTCCGGCGCATCCGCTTCACCGAAGCACCCGGCGATGGCGCGCCGGCGGAACTCGAGGTTGTCGGCGTCGTCGCGGGTTTCCGCCATGAAATCGGAACCGAGGCCCTGCGCCCGCGGATCTTCGTTCCGCTCGCGCAGACGAGCCCCCACGACATCTTCGTCCACCTGCGCCTGGCGTCCGCCACCTCCCGGGCGGTCGACGCCATGCTGGGCACCGTCCGCGACACGTTGCGGAACATCGATCCCAACCTGCCCGTCCTGCGCGTCGTTCCGTTCGCCCGGATCGTCGATGGGAGCATCGGCCTGTGGGCGGTGAAACTCGGCGCCGTGGTCTTTGGGGTCTTCGCCGCCATCGCCCTGCTGCTCGCGGTCATCGGCGTCTACGGCGTGAAGGCCTACGCCGTCGCCCGCCGCACCCGCGAAATCGGCATCCGCATGGCCCTGGGCGCCATGCCCGCCGACGTCTTCGGCCTCATCATGCGGCAGGGCCTGCTGCAGACCGCCGCGGCGATCGGCGCGGGGCTGGTCCTGGCCCTGCTGGTGGGGCGCGCGCTGGCCGCCGCGTTGTTCAACGTCAAGCCGGCCGACCCCCTGGTGCTCGCCACCGCCGTGGCCGTGCTCGCCGTCACCACCCTGGCCGCCTGCTGGATTCCGGCCCGGCGCGCCGTCCGCGTCAGTCCCACCACGGCGCTCCGTTCCGAGTGA
>JBJKRD010000355.1:0-6353 GCA_046704925.1 Opitutaceae bacterium
CTTCCTCTTTTCGGTGTCGTGTACAGGGGTCGGCGCGGCGTGGTCCGTGACAGCGCCGGGCCACAGTTCGCAGTTCTCCTTTACGGCCCTGAAGCCCGGCCTGTACGTGTATCACTGCGCCACCGCGCCGGTGGGGGTGCATGTCGCCAACGGCATGTACGGGATGATGCTGGTGCAGCCGAAGGACGGCATGCCCAAGCTCGCTCACGAGTACTTCGTCATGCAGGGCGAGATCTACACCACGGGGGCCTACGGGGACCAAGGCATGCAGTCCTTCGATCTGCAGAAGGCGTTGGAGGAGCGGCCGACCTATGTCGTGTTCAACGGCGCGGTGGGTTCGCTCACCGGCGACCAGGCCTTGACCGCGAAGGTGGGCGACACCGTGCGGATCTACTTCGGCGACGGCGGGCCCAACCTCTCCTCATCCTTTCATGTGATCGGCGGCATCTTCGACACGGTCTATCAGGACGGCACGATGCAGAATCAACTGCACGACGTGGCGACGACGCTGGTGCCGCCCGGCTCCGCCACCGTGGTGGATCTCAAGATGGTGGTGCCCGGGACCTACGTGCTGATTGACGACGCCATCTTCCGCGCCTTCAACCAGGGCGCGCTCGGCATGCTCAAGGTCTCCGGGCCCGAGAACCGCCGGATCTACTCCGGCAAGGAGGTCGACGCCGTCTACCTGGGTTCCGCGGCCGAAGCGGGCACGGCGGCCCGGAAGCGCGAAACCGAACTGCAGGCCCAGATCAACGAGGCGATCCAGACCAATCCCAAGATCGCCGCCCTGACCAAGGAGGCCCAGATCGAACGCGGCAAACGGGTGTTCATGCAGACCTGTTTCGCCTGCCATCAACCGTCCGGCCAGGGGCTGCCCGGGGTCTTCCCGCCGCTGGCGGGCTCCGATTTCCTGCTGGCGGACCGCGACCGGCCGATCCGCATCGTGACCAAGGGGCTCACCGGTCCGGTCACCGTCAAGGGGCACACGTTCAACAACGTGATGCCCGCGCAGACGCTGACCGACCAGCAGATTGCCGACGTGTTGACCTACGTGACGAACAGCTGGGGCAACAGCGCGCCGCCCTACACCGTCGACGAAGTCAAGCGGGTCAAGGCGGCCGGCGCGTCGCAATAGGCGGGTCGGCATCCGGCAGGTCGCGGCCGGCCCGGATTCCGGCCGCCGCGCCGTCGGGGTGTCGCCGGCGGCGACTTCGTGGGCCGCTAAAAGATTGAATCGCGGGAAGACCCGCCCTACACCGATGCGCGCCGGCCCCGGCCGGATACCCCTCCGCCGTCCACCCCGCTGCACGACATGAACGCAGATGCCCTGGCGCCCTACCATCACTCGGGAAAATTCAGCGTGGCGGGATTGCTGTTGCCGCTGGCCCTGACGGCGGTCGCGGCGTTCCCGCTCGGTCTGGCGTATGCCTTCGTGGTCCGCTGGATCCCGTTCATCTACCTCAACGCCCTCGTCTGCATCGGCTATGGGATGGCGATCGGCTGGATTGCCACCCGGGCGGTGAAGATCGGCCTGGTCCGGAGCCCCGGGTTGGCGGCGGCGGGCGGCGCCGGCGCCGGGGTGATCGCGCTTTATGCGATCTGGAGCGGCGCCATCCACCATCTCTTCCAGGGTGCGCCGTGGGTGGCGCAGCCGGACCTGGTCTGGCGGGCCATGCATTATCTCTACCTGCACTCCTCGTGGACGATTTCCAGCCACGGGGGCGACGACGGGATGCGCATCAGCGGATTGATGCTGGCCGTCGTCTGGGTGGTCGAGGCGGCCATCATCGTCGGCTTCGCGACCTGGCTGCCCTACCAGTTCGTGGCCCACACGCCGTTCTCCGAGGAGGGGCGGTGCTGGCTCGATCAGAAGAAGAACATCGACACCCTGGATTACTTCACCGACGCCCGGGAGATGGCCGCGCTCAAGGAGGGCGACATCGGACCGGTGGTGCAGGCCCGGGCCCGCCCGGCGAACTCGCCGATGTTCGCCCGGCTGACCCTGAAGCGGGCGCGCCGACCCGCGGGCTTTTGCACCCTGCGGGTGCAAAACGTCACCCGCAAGGTGGATCGCAAGAAGAAGGTGACGGAAAAGGTCGTGCCGCTGACCCGGGATCTGGTCCTGATGGACTCCATGTACGACGTCATCGCGCAGTTGGAGCAGATCAGACCGGAAGCGGGTTCGGTGGTCCCGGAAAGGCCGGGCGAACTGGCGGGGCCGGCCCCGCGGCCGGACCTGCCCCACGGATGATCCGGAAGAGGCGGGGCGCCGTCTGACCGGCCAACCGACGGCCCCGCGTTCGGGGGATCGGCACGGCGTACCGACAACGGTGACTCCATTTCACGCTCGCCCGCGACCGGACGGTCCGTGAGGATGGCCGGTTTATGTCCGCCGTCGTCGCTTTGCGCGAACCTCCCTGGCATGCCGGCCTGCGGGGCGCCCGCGCCAACCTGGTGCCCGGGATCGTGCTCTGGGCGCTGGCCCTCGGGTTCGTGCTGGCGTATTACTTCGCCCCGCCGGCGCGGGAGGCGCTGACGCGGCTCATGGCGTTCCGGGCGCGCACGGGTTTCGGGTTCGGCATCGTCTCGACCGGCCTGTTCGGCGGACTGCTCCCGTTCTTCTACCTGCGGTCCAACCCGGCGGCGCGCAGCCAGTACGGGTGGCCGCAGGCGGTCCTGCTGACGGTCTTCTGGGGCTACAAGGGGCTGGAGGTCGAACTTTGGTACCGCCTGATGGCTTACGCGGTGGGGCCGGGGCACGGCCTGCTCACGATCGTCACCAAGACGCTGCTGGACCAGTTCGTGTACTGCCCGCTGTTCGCCATCCCCCTGGTGGTGCTGGTGTACCAGTGGAACGCGACCGAATTCAGCTTTGGCGCGGTGGTGGAGGACGTCCGGAGGCCCGGATGGTATGGGCGGAGCGTGCTGCCGACCTTGATCGCCAACATGGGCGTCTGGCTCCCAGCCGTGGCCATCATCTACGCGCTGCCCACGCCGCTGCAGCTGCCGTTGCAGAATATCGTGCTGTGCTTCTTCACCCTGATGCTGGCGCACATCATTCGCCGGCGGGGCGGGCCAAAGGCGTGAGTTGAGGCGAACCGGCGCCGCGGGTTTTGGAGACCGGAAGCCGGAGGTCAGAGGGCGGAAGTCAGAGGTCAGTGGGGGCGCGGGTGCGGGCGTGTTCAAGACAAGGGTGACACTCCGGAGCAATTCCTGACTGGCGCGCCGGAGGCGCGCCCGCCACGCTGCCGGCCGTGAGTCAGATCCTCAACTCGTTGGTGCCGATCTTCCTGGTGGTGGCGCTGGGCGCGGCGTTGGTGCGCGGCGGCCTGTTGACGGCCGAGGTGCTGAAGAGCCTGACCCGCCTCGTCTACTGGGTGGCGCTGCCGGCGCTGCTGTTTGTCGAGACCGCCCGCGCGCCGGTGGCGGCCGGCGGCGCCGGGCGCACCCTGCTGGTGATGTGCGCCGCGACGGTGCCGGTGATCGCCCTTGGGATCCTCTACGCGCGGCTGGTCCGGCTGACGCCGGCCGGGGCGGGCACCTTTGTCCACGTGGCGATGCGGGGGAACCTGGCCTACGTCGGTCTGCCGATCCTGCTTTACCTGGCGGCGGGGCCGGGAACGCCCAAGACGACCGAGATCATCCTCGCCTTCGCCCCGTTCGTGTTGTTCCAGAACGTCGTCAGCATCCTCCTGCTGCTGGCGGGGCGGCAGCCGTTTGGCTGGCGGACGGTGGGGGCGCTGGCGCGCAACATCGTGACGAATCCGCTGCTGGTCGCCGTCGCGGCGGGTCTGCTGGCCTCGCTGGCCGCGGTCGCGCTGCCGCCGGTGGTCGGGAACACGCTCGATGCGATCGGCGCGATGGCGTCGCCGCTGGCGCTCATCGGCATCGGCGGTTCGCTGCTGACCGTGCCGGTGCGCGACCACTGGGGCAACGCGGCCGTAGGCGCCGCGATGAAGGTGGCGCTGGTCCCGTTGATGGGCCTGCTGATCGGGCGCTGGGTGGGCCTGTCGCGCCCGGAGATGATCACCGCACTCGTGTTCCTGGCCTGCCCGACGGCGGTGGCATCGCATCCGCTGGTCACGCAACTCGGCGGCGACGAGGGCCTCGCCTCAACCGCCATTGTGCTCAGCACGCTGTTTTCGGTCGTTCCCCTGGCGTTGATCGTGGGCTTGAGCTGAGGGTGGCGGACCTTTGGGTCACGGAGCACACCGAGCCGGAGCGAGGGCACGGAGGCCGGAGGATGGGAGTCGGAGGTAAGCCGGGTGCACCGTGGAACGGCACGGAGAAGCATGCGGTACGCTGCTTTTCCGACCTCTGACCTCTGTTTTCTGAAGCCGGCGTGCCGACGAACCCCTCGGGGCCGTGAGCTTGCCGAAAAGGCGGCAGCCCTGCATTCACGCGAATGATTCCAGGCTGGCGGTGACTTGATGTGCTGTTTCGGTCGAATATGCTGCCATTCTAATGCTCCTCGATTTTTCCAAGCTCCCGGCGCGGGAGGTCTACGGCTGGATGGCGGGCGCGATCGCGCCGCGGCCGATCGCGTGGGTGTCCACCATCTCGGCCGGGGGCCGGACCAACCTGGCGCCGTTCAGCTTCTTCCAGGGCGTCACCGCCAATCCGCCGACCCTCCTGTTCGTGCCGGTGAACAACCGCGACGGCGATCCGAAGGACACGATCCGCAACCTCCGCCAGGTCCCGGAATTTGTGGTGAATGTCGTTTCCTACGCGCTGGCGGAGCCGATGAACGCCAGCGCCGCCACCCTGCCGCACGGCGAAAGCGAGATCGAGACGTTTGGCATCGCCACGAGCCCGTCCGTCAAGGTCCGCCCGCCGCGGGTCACCGCCGCCCCGGTCGCGTTCGAATGCACCCTGCACCAGATCGTCGACATCGGCGAGGGGCCGCTGGCCGCGCACGTCGTTTTCGGCCGGATCCACCTGGCGCACGTCAGCGATGCGGTGCTCGGGCCCGACGGGCGGCTGGACGCGGGCAAACTCGATCTCATCGGCCGCCTGAGCGGGGACTGGTATTGCCGGACGACCGAACGCTTCACCGTCAAGCGTCCGGCGTAGCGCCGGCCGAGTGAAAGTGAAAGCGAGCGTGAAGGTGCCCCATCCTCACTTTCACCCTCACTCTCACTTCTCCGGCCGGTAGGGCGGGAGGGTGTCGGCGCCGGGCGCGACTTTTTGGAGGTTGGGCGTCACATCCGCCGGGACGCGGCCGCCCGCCCATTCGATTCCGCCGACCAGCATCGCCTGGAAGGCCGGGTTGTCCCACACGTCCTCGCGGTGGCCCATGGCATTGTACCACACGCGCCCGTGGCCGTAGGGCCGCGCCCAGGCGAGGGGGTAGGGCGGCCGACGGTAGGCGTCGCCCTGCATGCCTTTCGTCTCCATCACCAGCAGCACGTGGAGGTCGGGGGCGAACTCCTTGAGCGAGTACCACTCCTCCTTCACCGCCAGCGCCGGACCGATCCCGCCGCAGCCCGGGAACGCCGGGTCCACCACCCGCGCGGAGGCGACTTGCTGCGCGTTGTGAATGATGAACTCCCCGCCGAGCATCAGGATGTACGGGTCCGACGCCGCGCCGTGGTTCACGTAGCGACTCGCCGGGTTGGCCGGATTGCCGCCGCCGGACTCGAAGGTGTGGAACGTGTCGCTCGCGCTGTGCAGGCCGACGAAGCCCTTGCCGCCCGCGATCGCGACGAGCAGGGCCTGCTTGCCGGCGGGCGTCAGCGGCGGCTGCCCGTCCTCGCCGGTCGCGAACAGGTCGCCGGAGGTGTAGAAGACATAGACGTCGAACCGGTTGAGGTAGGCGGGGGTGAACCGGCTGCCGTCCTTGCTGCAGGTGAGCTCGAAGCCGTGCTGCGCCGCCAGCGCGGCCAGCACGCGTTCCGAATAGCCGGGCCGGCCGTCCACCCGCTTGACCACGCTGTGCTCATAGCCGGAGGATTTGGTGAAATACAGGACGCGCAGCGGCGCCCCGGCCGGGGCGGCGGCGGATCCGATCGTCACGCCGAGGGAGAGGAGGGTCATGAGGCAGGCAGGGGCCCGGGCAATCATGAAGAAAAGGATGCGCCCCGGGGCCGCCAGCGCAATCCCGGCGGCCCGGCGCCGCGCTTCCCGCTTGCGCCGGGGCCCAATCCGCCAAGCGTGACAGGCGTGTCCGTCCTCTTTTCGCCGCTGCCGCAGCGTGGGGTCATCCTCCGCAACCGCATCGTCACCTCGCCGATGTGCCAGTATTCGTGCGTCGACGGCTATGCGACCGACTGGCACCTGGTGCATCTGGGCGCGCGGGCCGTGGGCGGCGCCGCGGCCGTGATCGCCGAGGCCACGGCGGTGGAGGCGCGCGG
>JBJKRD010000356.1:0-11338 GCA_046704925.1 Opitutaceae bacterium
CCGCGAAGCGGTCCCAGGCTTCACGCTTGCGCTCGTGCCACCAGGGAGGCAGGTGGCCGAGCCCGGCGAGGTGGGATGCGAGCATCGCCGGTGCGGCGCGGTCGGTCTCGGGCGGAAGGGTGGAAGGAGCGGACATATGGGCGAAAAGTGGAGTTGCGGCGAAGAGAGGCGGGGCGCTTTCCGGGTCGGCGGCAGGCGCCGCGCGGGTTCCCGGTATCCGGCAGCCCGCGGGGCGGTCAGCCCACGGATCCCTCCATTTCCAGATCGATGAGGCGCTTGAGTTCGACCGAGTATTCCATCGGGAACTGGCGCACGAGGTCGTTGATGAAGCCGTTGACGGCGAGGCTCATGGCCTGCGCCTCGGTGAGGCCCCGGGATTGCATGTAGAAGATCATCTCCTCGCTGACCTTGGAAACGCTCGCTTCGTGCTGGGCGGCATGGTCCTGGCCGCGGACGGTGATCGCCGGATAGGTGTCGGTGCGCGAATTGGTATTGATGAGGAGCGCATCGCACTCGGTGTTGTTCTTGCAGCCCTTGAGGTGGCGGGGAATGTGGACCATGCCCCGGTAGGTCGCGCGGCCCTGGCCGACCGAGATGGATTTCGAGACGATCGTGGACGTGGTCTCGTCGGCGGCGTGGACCATCTTGGCGCCGGTATCCTGGTGCTGGCCGTCGTTGGCCAGCGCGATCGAGATGACCTCGCCCCGCGCCTTGCGGCCCCGCAGGACGACCCCCGGATACTTCATGGTGAGGCGGCTGCCGATGTTGCAGTCGATCCACTTGATCTCCGCCTGCTCGTGCGCCAGCCCGCGCTTGGTCACGAGGTTGAACACGTTGGGCGCCCAGTTCTGCACGGTGATGTACTGGATCTTGGCGCCCTTGAGCGCGACGAGTTCGACGACCGCGCAGTGCAGGGTGGAGGTCGAGAACTTCGGGGCAGTGCACCCCTCCATGTAGGTGACTTCGCTGCCCTCGTCGGCGATGATGAGGGTGCGTTCGAACTGGCCGAAGCTTTCGGCATTGATGCGGAAATAGGCCTGCAGCGGATGCGAGACCTTCACGCCCGGGGGAACGTAGATGAACGAGCCGCCGGAGAAGACGGCGCTGTTGAGGGCGGAAAACTTGTTGTCGCCGGTCGGGATGACCTTGCCGAACCACTTGCGGAAGATCTCGGGATGGCTGCGGAGACCTTCGCTCGAATTGACGAAGATCACCCCCTGCTTGGAGACGACATCCTTGATGTTCGAGTAGGCCGCCTCGCTGTCGAACTGGGCCTCCACGCCGGCGAGGAATTTGCGCTCCTGCTCGGGGATGCCGAGCCGCTCGAAGGTCCGCTTGATGTCATCGGGCACCTCGTCCCAGGTCCGTTTGGGTTTCTGGCCCTGGGCCAGATAATAGCGGATCTTGGCGAAATCGATGTTTTCCAGGTCGCGGGTGGCCCAATGGGTCGGCAGCGGCTTGGCCAGGAAAGTCTGCAGCGCCTTGAGCCGGAATTCGCGGATCCAAGGCTCCTCTCCCTTGGCTTCGCTGATGTATTGGATCGTCCGTTCGGAGAGGCCGGTGCCGGCGTCAAAGTCGTACTTGATGTTGTACTTGAAATCGCCGCGGGACTGGTCGATGCCGGCGACGGGATTGGCAGGCGTCACGGCATGGTCGAGAATATTGGTATCTGGCATGGGAAAAGTCGGGTTGTGGCCGAGGAGGGGGCGGAACCGGCCGGACGGGCAGGGGCGCGGAATGCGTCCCCGCCGGCGTCCGATCGCCCGCTGCCCTCCGGGCCGGGTTGATCAGACGTGAGATAGTTCCTTTTTCAGCCAGCCGTAGCCCTTGGCCTCCAGTTCGAGGGCGAGATCCTTGTCGCCGCTGCGGACGAGACGCCCGTCGTACATGACGTGCACGAAATCGGGCACGATGTGGTTGAGCAGACGTTGGTAGTGAGTGATCAGCACGATGCCGATCGATCCGCCGCGAAGCTGGTTGACCCCTTCGGCAACGATGCGCAGGGCATCGATGTCCAGCCCCGAATCGGTCTCGTCCATCAGGGCGAACTTGGGATCAAGCATGGCCAATTGGAGGATTTCGCAGCGCTTTTTTTCGCCGCCGGAAAAGCCCTCGTTGACCGACCGGGAGGTGAACTTCCGGTCGATCTTCAGCAGATCCATCTTTTCGTAGAGCTTCTTGTAGAAGCCGGTGGCGTCCAATTCGGCGTCCTCGCCCAAGCGGCCTTGGAGGGCCGAGCGGATGAAGTTGGCTATGCTCACCCCCGGGATCTCGCTCGGGTACTGGAACGCCAGAAACAGGCCGGCCCGGGCCCGCTCGTCCGGCTCCATCGCGAGCAGTGACTGGCCGTCCAGCAGGACGTCGCCACTGGTGATCGTGTAGTCAGGATGCCCGGCGATCGCCTTGGCGAGAGTCGATTTACCCGTGCCGTTGGGGCCCATGACGGCATGGACCTCTCCCTGGCTGACGGTGAGCGAGACGCCCTTGACGACAGGTTTGTCGCCGATGGCAACGTGCAGGTCTTTGATGATGAGTTGACTCATGGAAGGTGCTTAAAGGTAGATGCTTGGACGGATCAGGCGGGCGACTCGTCCCGATTCTCGGGCAAGTGGATGGATCCGCGAAAGCTCAGGTCGACGCTGGCGGCGGCGTAACCGGCGGGAAGGAGGGAGCGCAGTTGCGGGACCAGTTCCGACGGGATCTCGATATCGTGGATCTCGCCCGTGGTCTCGTCATGAAAATGCGCGTGTTCGTGGAGGTTGGGACAATAGCGCGTCGGCTCCCGCACGAAGTTGACTTGCTTGATCAAACCGCATTGGACCAGCGCATCGAGGCAGTTGTAGACGGTTGCGAGAGAAATGGTCGGCATCTGGACCTTGACGCGATCGAAAACCTCCTCGGCGGTCGGATGGTCGCGTTTTGAGAGGATGACTTGATAAACGACCTCACGCTGGGGAGTGGGGCGAACGCCGCTGTCAGATAGACGTTGGGCAATGGAGGCGTCTTGAGCTTCTGAGATCATTGGTACCTAAAAGAGAATTGGAATCGTTCCAGATATCAAGTGAGAATTGGAATAATTCTAACGTCTCCCTGCTTGGTGGTTCGACGATATGGTTGCATCGCCGTGCCGGGCAGTATTTACATTCTGCAAGTGATTTAATTCTGACCCTGAGTGCGACAAAACCAGCGCCAGCGATACCCCAGAGCCCGCGCAAACCGAGTATGAGTGCCTTCCCAGGCGATGGACTGTCAAATCGACTTGTTCCAGCCAAGTCCGTGCCGGCCGACCGAGGCCTCGAGGAGCTCTTTTCCAACGCCTTCCATCGATCCCCGTACGCCACAATCATCACCGACTTGGAGACCCGCCGCATCCTCGATGTCAGCGAGCGTTTCTGCGAGTTGATCGGCGAAAGTCGTGATACGCTGATTGGCCAGGTCAACAACCGGGATGCCTGGGTGGATCCGGAGGTTTGCGATCAGGTGTATGCTGAGCTGGAGCGCTCGGGCGCGGTCCACGGGCGCGAAGTACGGGTCTACAACCACGCGCGGGAGATCCGCACGGGGAGATTTTCGGGCGTCGTTATCGAATTGGCGGGGCGAAGGTGCGTCCACGCCGCCTTCGATGACATCACCGAACTCAAGCGGACGGAAACGGCGCTCCGGAAGTCGGAGGAGCTCTTCTCGAAGGTTTTCCGCGCCGCGCCATACCCCATGCTGGTCGCGGAATCCGACACGGGAATGATCTTGGAGGCCAACGCGCGCTTTTGCGGCCTTTCGGGCCGGCCGGTCGCCCAGCTAATCGGGTGCACCACTGCGGAATTTCCGCTGTGGGCCGACCAGGCGGAGCGCGCGGCGATTTATGCCGAAATTCGGGAAAACGGGCGGGTGAGCGGTCGGGAGGTGCGCGTTCGAGACGGCGCCGGGGCGATGCGGGTGGGGCGTTTTTCCGGCGAGCTCATCGAACTCTGGGGCCGCCAGTGCATCATCTCCGCCTTTGAGGACCTGACCCAGCTGAAAAAGGCGGAAGGCGCGCTGCGCAAATCGGCCGAGAAATTCTCCAAGGCCTTTCGCGCGACGCCGGATTCTATTTCCATCACGACGATGGGCGACGGCCGTTTCCTCGAACTGAACGACGGATTCAGCCACATGTTGGGTTGGACGCGGGAGGAGGCAATCGGCCGCACGGCCGTCGAGCTCGGCATCTGGACGGATCCACCGGTCCGCGAGCGCATCATTGCGAAACTCCGTGCGGGCATGCCGGTGGTCAACGAATCAGTCGTGCACCGCGCCAAATCGGGGCAACTCCGCCAGTGTCTCTTTTCCGCGGAGCAGATCGAGGTTGGGGGCGAAGGCTGCCTGCTGGCCGTGGTTCGCGACATCACCGAACGCCAGCGACTGGAAGAGCAGCTCCGTCACGCGCAGAAGATGGAGTCGATCGGGCAACTGGCCGGCGGGGTGGCGCACGATTTCAACAACATCCTGACGGTGGTCCAGGCCCACACCTCCATCCTGCTGCAGGACGGCTCGATCTCCCCCTCGGCCCGCGAGTCGCTGGACCAGATCCGGCAGAGCGCGGCCTTTGCGACCGATTTGACCCGGCAATTGCTCCTCTTGAGCCGCCGCCAGGTCGTGCAGCCGGGGCGGCTTTCGCTGACCGAGACGGTGGCGCGCGTCAAGCATCTGCTCGACCGGGTGATCGGGGAGCAGATTGTGCTCGAGGTGTCGCAGGCGTCCGACCTGCCGGCGGTGCTCGCCGATGCCGGCATGGTCGAGCAGGTTCTGCTCAACCTGGTGGTCAACGCGCGCGATGCCATGCCTCGGGGCGGCCGCATCATGATCGGCACGCATGCGGTCGTCACGAATGTTGACTATGTGCGCCGCGTGCCCCAGGCCCGCGAAGGGCGCTTTGCGGGCTTCTACGTGCAGGATACAGGCGAGGGCATCGCGCCGGAACACCTGCCACGCATCTTCGATCCCTTTTTCACCACCAAGAAGGAGGGCAAGGGGACGGGATTGGGCCTGGCGACGGTATACGGCATCGTGCAACAGCACGGAGGCTGGATCGAGGTGGAATCGACGCTCGGGCGGGGGACCCGGTTCGCGGTTTGGTTTCCGGCGGCCGACCGGCAGGCGAGCACGGCGCCGGTGGCCGGACCGCCGGCGGCGGCCGGCGTCCAGGGGCACGAGACGATCCTGGTGGTCGAGGACAAGGAGGATGTGCGGGCGGTCCTGCGCGCCGTGCTGGAGCGTTTCGGCTACCACGTGGTGCTGGCGAACGATGGCGCCGACGCCCTGGCCAAATGGGCCGGGCAGCGCGACGGCATTTCGCTGCTGTTCACCGACGTGATGATGCCGGGCGGCCTCACCGGCAAGGATCTGGCGGAGCAATTGCGCGCCGAGCGGCCGGGTCTCAAGGTGATCTTCTGCAGCGGTTACGACGCGAATATCATCGACGTTGATGCGCTGCGTCCCGCGGACACCCGGTTTCTCACCAAGCCCTTCGACATCACCCGCCTGGCGGGGATGGTGCGCGAATTGCTGGATGCGTGACCACGGCGGGAGCCGTGCCAGCACCAATGCCACGGCTCGAAGACAAAGCCGGCGGCGTTGTGGCGCGGATAGGAGAGGCGGAATCCGAATCGGGCCGCGTGTCGGACCAGCCACGCGAACGCCCGGGTTGAAGCAAAGGCCGCATCCAGCGGAGGGGTCGCATCGTCGCCCACGTCGAGGGCGCGCCCGGTGTGGTGTTCGCTGTAGCCCGGCGCGGCCACGCTGCGCAGGATTTCGGGCAGCGGGTCACCGCGCGCCAGTTTTCTCCGGATGATGCCGGCTTGGCGCCGCACGCTCCGAAAGCCGGAGAGCGCCCGGAGGGCAAGGCCGTCGGCGCGGGCGGCGGCCCGCATCGCCTGCCAGGCCCGCGCTGCCCGGGGCGCCAGCCGGCAGCGGCGCCCGCAGACGACCAGGCGGGTGGCCTCGGCCTGCCGGGCGATTTTGCGGGCGCCGGGGTAGTCGGCAGGGATGCCCAACTCGGCCCAGAGGTGGACGAGGGAGGCGGGCACTCGCGGTGATGCGGTCGGTGGGCGGAGACGCCGCCGCCGGTCCGGGAGCCGTGCGGGAGGTTGGCGGGTCACGACTTGACGGCGTTGGGGCACGGGCGGCCCGCCGCCAGGTCGTCGAGATTGGCCAGCGTGGTTTCCGCGATTGCGGACATGGCTTCCTGGGTGAAGAACGCCTGGTGGCTGGTCACAATCACGTTGGGAAAGGTCAGGAGTCGCGCCAGCACATCGTCGCCCAGAATGGCGCCGGAGAGGTCCTCGTAGAAAACACCTTCCTCCTCCTCGTAAACATCGATGGCCAGGCCGCCGAGTTGTCCGCTCTTCAACGCCCGGATGACCGCCACGGTGTCGATGAGCGGCCCGCGGCTGGTATTGACCAGGTACACACCCGGCCGCATCTGCGCCAGCGCGGCCGCGCCGATGAGATGGTGGGTTTGCGGCGTCAGCGGGCAGTGCAGGCTGATGACGGCGGCCTCGGCAAAGAGGCGGGCGAGCGGCACGTAGCCGGCGCCGAGGGCGCGCACGGCCGGGTTTTCCACCACGTCGTACGCCAGGACCCGGCAGCCGAAGCCGGTCATGATGCGGGCGAAGCCGGCGCCGATCCGGCCGGTGCCGATGATGCCGACGGTTTTGCCGTGCAAATCGAAGCCCAGCAGGCCGTCGAGGGCGAAGTTGCCGTCGCGCACGCGCCCGTACGCCCGATGGAGGCGGCGGTCGAGGGCCAGCAGCAGGGCCGCCGCGTGTTCGGCGACGCCGTGCGGGGAATAGGCGGGCACCCGGACCACGGGCAGGCCCCGGCGCGCCGCCCCCGCCAGGTCGACATTATTATAGCCAGCGCAGCGCAGGGCGATGCCCCGAACTCCCAGGGCGGCGAGCGCGTCGACCACGGCGGCGTCGGCGTGGTCGTGCACGAAGAGGCACACGGCCCCGGCGCCGGCGGCGAGGGGGGCCGTCGCCGCGGACAAGCGGGGTTCCTGGTAAACCAGCTCGTGCCGCCGCCGGTTGGCGGCGTCAAGGAACCCGCGGTCATAGGACTTGGTGCTGAAGACGACGACGCGCATTGATCCTGCGACGTTAGGTTCAACCGTCGACGCGGCAAGTGCGCGCTGCCGCCGCCGGCCTCGCCTGCGGGGCGAGATGCCGATTTGCATCCGACCGGCGCTCGGGGCAGAGTCTGGGCGGTGCCCGCGGCGGGCGCCACCGCGTGCTTCCCGCCTTGGGCGCGGCTGCTCATGGTGCCGGACCGGAATACCCTCACGAACATGGAATCAAATCCGAAACCAAGAGATACGCGCGCCTCACCTCAGAATGCCGCCCGGTCGCCGATGTCCGACCGCGCATCGGCCGGCGGCTCCGGCCCGCGGGTCGACCGGGCCACCTCCTGGGGGGAGATCGAGGCGTGGACCCGGCCGCCGGTCGGGGAACTTGCGCCCGTGGACTCGGCCGAGGCCTACCGCCGCGCCCGCCAGTTGCTCCATGAATGCAGCTCGCCGGACGGGTTTCTGGCCGCATCCACCCCCACGGCGAACTACCGGAGGGTGTGGACGCGTGACGGCGTGATCATCGGGCTCGGGGCGCTCATGACGGGCGACCCGGAGCTGAAGGGCACGTTCGGGCGGACGCTCGAGTTCATCGCCGCGCACCAGGGTCCGCAGGGGGAGATTCCGAGCAACGTCGATGGCGCCACCGGCCGCATCAGCTACGGGGGGACCACCGGACGGGTGGATTCCGATCTGTGGTTCATCATCGGCTGCGGTGAATATTGGCGGGCCACGGGTGATACGGCGTTTCTCCGGCGGATGCGCCCGGTGCTCGACCGCGTGCTCTTTCTGCTCCGCGCCTGGGAGTTCAACAACCGGGGTCTGCTTTTCGTGCCGCCGGCGGGCGACTGGGCCGACGAGTACATCGAGAGCGGCTACGTGCTTTGCGACGAGTTGCTCTATCTCCAGGCCCAGCGCGCGCTGGCGGAGATCCACCGGCATCTGGATGGGGCTCCGGATCACGACCTGGAGGGCCGGGCGGGCCGTCTCCACCGGCTCATCGCGGACAACTACTGGTTCTACGGTGTCGAGCACGAACCGGCCGAGGTCTACCATGAGACGCTCTATGCGAAGGGTCGCGCGGCCCCGCGGTGCAATTCCCCCTACTGGGTGCCGTTCTTCTCGCCGCATGGCTACGGTTACCGTTTCGACGCGCTGGCGAACGTGCTCGTGTCCCTGGTGGGCGTGGCCAGCGAGGACCGACGGGAGCACGTCGACCGTTTCATCGGCGAACTTGTGCGCGACGGTCCCGCCCTGCTCCCGGCCTTCCGTCCGGTGATCAAGCCGCTGGACGAGGAGTGGGAGCACCTCCAGGTGAATTACTCGAACAAGTTCCGGAACGAGCCTTACGAGTACCAGAACGGCGGCCTCTGGCCCATGATCACGGGTTTCTACGTGGCGGACCTCGCGCGGCGCGGGCGCACGGCGGAGGCGGCCGGGTTTTTGGATGGCATTCACCGGGCCAACGCGCTGCCCATGGAGGGCGAGCCGTGGTCGTTTCCCGAGTTCGTTCATGGCTGGAAAAGGACCGCCGGAGGCACCCGGCATCAGGGCTGGAGCGCGGCGGCCGCCCTCATCGGTCATCACGCCCTCGAGGGGGCCCCGGTGTTCCGGATCGGCCCGGCGGCGGGCGCGGACTAGAGCGTGCGGCGGAACAGGGCGGTCGCCACCGCCATCACCAGCACGGCAAAACCGCCCAGGTACAGCAGATCGAAGCTGATGGCGCCCAGGCCGGTGTTCTTCAGCAGCAGTTCCTTGAACCCGTGCACCGCGTAGGTGAAGGGGTCGACCTTCGCGATGACCTTCATCCAGGTGGGAAACGCGCCGATGGGATACACCGCGCCGCTGGGGAAAAAGAGCATGGTGTTGAGCACGCCGAAGACCGCGCGGGGCACGAGCGGGTCGCTGACCCGGACCATCAGCAGGAACATCATGCCGATCAGGGCCAGCGAGGTGACCACCACCAGGACGAGCATCTGCACGAGGCGCAGGGGATTGAGGGGATCAGGGATGCCGGCGATGAGCGAGCCGCAGGTCACCATCACCAGGCCGGCGATGACCGCCTTGGCCGCGCCCGAAAGGTTGAAGCCGAGGATCAGCTCGAACTTGCGTACCGGGGTGACGAGATAGCCCTCGTGCAGGCCCCGGGCCTTGTCGTCGATGAAGATGATGCCGCCGCCGATCATCGCGGAAACGAAGATGGCAAGGACAATGGTGCCGGGCAGCAGATACTGGATGTACGGGACGTAGGGATAGATCTCGACCACCGACAGGGTGGCGTTGGCCGACATGGCGGGCGCCGGCACCGGCTGATTGAAGGCTGCCAGCAGCTCGGTCAGCGACCCTTGGAGGGCGGACGCGGAGAACTGATCGGTGTTGTCCTCCACCAGCGCCAGCCGCGGATTGGCGCCGGAAAGCAG
This sequence comes from Opitutaceae bacterium, assembly GCA_046704925.1. Lineage (GTDB taxonomy): Bacteria > Verrucomicrobiota > Verrucomicrobiia > Opitutales > Opitutaceae > Fen-1467. Next base: position 9,517 of record JBJKRD010000356.1, read on the forward strand.
CTTGCGGGAAAAGCGCGGCGGAATGTTCACAACGCCGTTGAGGCGGCCGCTCCGCAGGTCGTGCAGGGCCTTGGTGAGGTCGGGGTAGGCCACCGTGTCGAACGTCCTGGCATTGGCCGCCACGGCCTGGAACATCTCCCGAAGGCGGACGGAAGGCAGAGCGTGATCCTGGTCGACCACGCCTAGCCGCAGGTGCTTCACCTTGCCGCCAAACGCGTAACCCAGGACCACGAGCTGCACCAGCGGCATCACCAGCGACACCACGATCAGCGTGGGGCTGCGCCGGAAGCGGCGCAGGTCGCGTTCGATGATGGCCCAGACCCGGTGCATGGTCGGCGGCGGTCACCGGCGCTCGCGCAGGTGCGCGAGGCTGTAGGACGCGGCGCTCTGGAGGGCGTCGCGCAACTGGTGGCCGGTGTAGTGCACGAAGACGTCGTCGAGCGTCGTGCTCTGTACCGAGAGCGAGGCGACCCCGATCCCGGCCCGGCGGGTCGCCTCCATCAATTCCACAGTCGTGCGGGGGCCGTTCTGCGAGGCGATGCGGAACACGTGGTCCTCCGCCTTGACCTCGGCCACCTCGGGCAGGGCCCGGAGGGTGTCGGCCCAACCGTCCGGCACGGCGGTGAAGCTGACCTCGAGCACGTTGCGTCCGGGGATCGAGGCTTTGAGCTTGAGCGGCGAGTCGAGCGCCATCAGTCGGCCGTGGTCGACGATGGCGATGCGATCACAGAGCTTGTCGGCCTCGTCCATGTAATGGGTGGTGACGAGGATGGTGAGGTCGCGCTCCCGCTTCAGGCGAGTGAGCATTTCCCACACCGCGACGCGCGACACCGGATCCAGGCCGGTCGTCGGCTCGTCGAGAAAGAAGGTCCTCGGCTCGTGCACCAGTCCGCGTGCGATCTCCAGGCGCCGCCGCATGCCGCCGGAGAACATCTTCACCGGTTTGTCGCGCCAGGCGGTCAGGTCGACCGCCTCGAGCAGGGCGGCGATCGTCCGGCGGCGTTTCTCCCGCGGCAGGCCGTAGAATTTGGCGAAGATGCTCAGATTCTCCTCCGCGCTCAGGTCGAGGTCGCTGGTCATGGCCTGCGGAATGACGCCGATGGTCTGGCGCACGGCATTGGGGGCCTGCACCACGTCGTAGCCGTTGACCCGCGCGGAGCCGGCGGTCGGCGGAATCAGGGTGGTGAGCATCCGGATCAGGGTCGACTTGCCCGCCCCGTTCGGCCCGAGCAGCCCGAACACCTCGCCGTGGCCGACTTGGAAGCTGAGGGCGTTGACGGCGCAGAAGTCGCCGAAACATTTGGTGAGGCCCGTGACCTCGATGGCGGCCGGCGGTGCGCTCACGGCAGGGTCACATAGGCGGTCATGCCCACCGCGAGGCGGCGGTCGCGGTTGTCGCACCGCAGGCGCACCTCAAAAGTCTTGATGTCGCGCTTGGTGCGGCTGACGTCGCGCTGGGTGGCGTAATCGGCGTCGACGCCGCGGAGAAAGACCGTGCCCTCGCGCTCGGCGCCCGAGGGGAGGCGCACCGCCAGTTTTTCGCCGAGGCGGATCCGCTCGATGTAACTCTCCTCCACGTCGACGCGCACCCAGAGGTTGTCGGGATTGATGAGCGTGACGATCGCCTGGCCGGGATTCACGACCTCGCCGGGCAGCGCCGCCCGCACGTCGACGATGCCGGCGATCGGCGCGCGAATCTCGGTGTAGCCGAGCTGCACCCGGGCCTTTTGCTGCTGGGCCCGGGCCGCGGCCAGTTGGTGCCGGTCGGCCTCGAGCGCGGCGCGCCGGCTCGCGACCTGGTCGGCGTTGGCCCGGGCGGAGG
>JBJKRD010000357.1:0-21728 GCA_046704925.1 Opitutaceae bacterium
CTGGGCCACCGCGGTCGTCGCCATGGGCCGCGTGCAGCAGTTGGCCCGCGAGGGCAAACAACTCCCGCCCGGCGCCGCCGTCGATGAGAACGGCGCGCCCACGACGGATCCCGCCCGGGCGCGGTACCTCCTGCCCTTCGGGGCCCACAAGGGCTACGGTCTTTCGCTCATCAACGAGCTCGTCGCCGCGTTCATCGGCGGGTCGCTGCCCACGCTGCGCAACCGCTGGGATCGCGAGCCGCAGGAAAAGCACGCGTGCTGCTTCTTTTTCCAGGTCTGGCATCCGGACGCCATGAACGCCGGCGCCTTCGCCCTCGGTCGCGACCAGGCCGCCAACCTCAAGGCGGTCATCGCCGACATCCTCGGCCACGGCAACGAGGGCTGCATGCTCCCCGGCCAGCCCGAGGCCGAGGCCGCCGCCCGGTCCGCCCGCAACGGCGGCCTGCTTTTCTCCGAGGCCGAGATCAACGCCCTCAGTGAGATCGCCGCCGGCTGCGGCCGGCCGGCCTGGAAGCCGGCGGACTTCTCTCCGGCCGCCTGACGGCGGCGCCCCTTTTCGATTCCGAAACCCACCCGCGCCATGAGCCTTAAGATCAAGCCCGCCGACCAATGCCAGTTTGACGAGATCTCGCTGGGAGAAATCATGCTCCGGCTCGACCCGGGCGAGGGCCGCATCCGCACCGCCCGGGAGTTCCGGGCCTGGGAGGGGGGCGGCGAATACAACGTCGCCCGCGGCCTGCGCAAGTGCTTCGGCTTGCGCACCGCCGTATGCACCGCCTTCGTTGACAACGACGTCGGACACCTCATCGAGGACTTCATCATGCAGGGCGGTGTGGCCACCGAGTTCATCCGGTGGCGCGAGGACGACGGTATCGGGCGCACGGTGCGCAACGGCCTGAACTTCACCGAGCGCGGGTTCGGCATGCGGGGTGCCGTCGGCGTCTCGGACCGCGGGAATTCGGCGGCCAGCCAACTCCGGCCGGGCGACTTCGACTGGGAGCACATCTTCGGCCGGCTCGGGGCGCGCTGGCTGCACACCGGCGGGATCTTCGCCGCCCTTTCGGAATCCACCGCCCAGCTGGTCATCGAGGCGGTGAAGGCGGCGCAGCGCCACGGGACGGTCGTTTCGTACGACCTCAATTACCGGCCGTCGCTGTGGAAGAGCATCGGCGGGCAGAAGCGGGCCCGCGAGGTCAACCGCGAGATCGCCACATATGTCGATGTGATGATTGGCAATGAGGAGGATTTCACCGCCTGCCTCGGCTTTGAAGTCGAGGGACTCGATCACAACATCACCCACATCGAGACCGAGGCCTTCAAGAAGATGATTGAGAAGGCGGTGACCGAATTCCCCAATTTCAAGGTGGCGGCCACCACCCTGCGCAAGGTGATCACCGCGACGAAGAATGACTGGAGCGCCGTCTGCTGGCACGCCGGGAAATTCCACGAGAGCCGCAAATATCCCGCGCTCGAAATCCTCGACCGGGTCGGCGGCGGCGACAGCTTCGCCAGCGGCCTGGTGTTCGGCTTCCTCTCCGCCAATGATCCCCAGAAGGCGGTCGACTACGGCGCGGCGCACGGCGCCCTGGCCATGACCACGCCGGGCGACACCTCGATGGCCACCCGCAAGGAAGTCGAAAAAGTCATGGGCGGCGGCAGCGCGCGGGTCATTCGCTGAATCAACCGGACGCCGGCGGACACCGCCGGTGGGCAGCATCCCATCCTGGCCCGGCAACGGCGGGCCCGTCTTGGACAATTAACGGCGAGCTTTGGCCAAGGCATGCAGTGCCAATGGTCGACGCCTGCCCTAAGCTGCGGGGGTCCCCGGCGGGCATCCGCCTGCGCTTCAACCCGTCCCGCCGCACTGTCAGTGCCTCCTGCCATGAAGACCCGACGTGACTTCATCAAAACCGGGCTCGCTTTGGGCGCGTCCCTTCCCCTCCTCAACCTCAGCCGCCTTGGCGCCGCCGCGGCCGAAACCTCCGGGGCCGGTCCGGGTGGCGGGAAACCCGTCCTCGTGGCGGTGCGCGACGGCGATCGGGCCGCCATGCTCGACCGGGCCATCGCGGAGCTCGGCGGGATGCAGCAATTCGTCAAGCCGGGCCAGACCGTCGTCATCAAACCGAACATCAGCTTTGACACCCCTCCGGGGCATGGGTCCAACACGCATCCCGAGCTTCTGCGCCGGGTGGTTGCCCTCTGTTTCGCCGCCGGCGCCAAATCGGTCAGCATCTTCGATCACACCCTCGACCAGTGGCAGCGGGCCTACGCCGCCAGCGGCGCCGAACAGGTGGCCAAGGAGACTGGGGCCCGGCTGGTCCCCGGCAATGACCCGGAGTATTACCGCGAGGTCCAGATCCCCGGCGGCACCGTGCTCCGCTCGGCGCGGGTGCATTCCCTGGTGCTCGAAAGTGACGTCTTCATCAATGTTCCGGTCCTCAAGAATCACGGCGGCGCGCAAATGACGGCCGCGATGAAGAATCTGATGGGGGTCGTGTGGGACCGGCGCTTCTATCACCGCAACGACCTCGATCAGTGCATCGCCGATTTCGTCTCCTTCAAGCGCCCGGCGCTGAATATCCTCGACGCCTACCATCCGATGGTCCGCAACGGTCCCCGCGGCCGGTCGGCCGCCGACTTGATGGAGATGCGATCCCTGCTGGCCTCGGCCGACATCGTCGCGCTCGATGCGGCCGCGGCCAAGATGCTCGGTTTCCAGCCGGCCGGCATACGCTACGTCAAGCTCGCGGCGGGAATGGGGCTGGGGACCATGGATCTCGACCAGGTCGAAATCCGCCGCTTCAAGCTGGGTTGAGCCCGTGCTCGCGCGTCGCCTCAGATTGCTGCGCGTGGTGGTGGCCACGGGCATGCTGGTGGCGCTGACGGCGTGCCTGGTGGATTTTCGCGGGCTGATTCCGCTGCCGGTCGGAAGGTGGCTGGCCTCGATTCAGTTCGTGCCGTCCGGGGTCGCGTTGGTGACCGGTGCGACGCTGTCCGTCGCCTGCCTGGTCATCATCGTCGCGACGCTGGCAGTCGGGCGGATCTATTGTTCGGCAATCTGCCCGCTGGGGATCCTGCAGGACCTCATGGCGCGGTTGGACCGCATGGTACGGCGGCGGCGACTCCTGCCCTATGCCCGGCCGATAACCTGGCTCCGCCACCTCATTTTCTGGGGCACCGTGGCCGGCGTGGCGGCGGGCTGGGGCGCCTTCGCGCTGTCCCTGGTCGACCCGTACAGCAACTACGGCCGCGTCGCGGTCGATTTGTTCCGGCCGCTGGCCATTTTCGGGAACAACCTCGCCGCCGGCCCGGCCAACGCGGTCGGTGTCGGCGCGCTCTACCGCGTTCCGCTCCACTGGGCTGGCGCCGGGGCGCTGCACCAGCCGTTGGTGCTGCTCGTGCTGTTGACCGTGCTGGCTGTGCTCCGCGGGCGGCTTTACTGCAACACTCTCTGCCCGGTGGGCACGCTGCTCGGCTGGCTGGCGCACCGGGCGGCCTTCCAGTTGCGGATCAATCCGGGCGCCTGCACGAAATGCGGCGACTGTCTGCGCACCTGCAAGGCGCAGTGCATCGACCTCCGTACGCGGGCCATCGATTCCTCCCGTTGCGTCGCGTGCTACAACTGCCTTGCCGATTGTCCCGAAGAGGGCATCAGCTACCGGCTGGCTTGGACCCGACCGGCCGCACCCCGGCCCGCGCCGCCGGCGCCGACCGCGGCGCTGCGGGCCCCCGATTCCGGACGCCGCGCGTTTCTCGCCGAGAGCGCGTTGGCCGCAGTCGCCGTCCTCGGCGCCAAATACGAAATGCCCGCGCCGGCATCGAATGGCGGACCGCCTGCCCCGGGCGGTGCCGCCGAAACCAGCCGGGCGATCAGCCCGCCGGGCGCGCGGAGCATCGACCGCTTTCTCACTCGCTGCACCGCCTGTCACCTGTGTTTCAGCGTTTGCCCGACCCAGGTTCTGGAGCCGGCCTTCCTCGAATACGGGTGGAAGGGATTGATGAAGCCGCGCCTCGACTACAGCAAGGGCGCGTGCACCTTCACCTGCCGGGCCTGCACCGAGGTGTGCCCGGACGGCGCGATTGACCGCCTTGAACTGGCGGACAAGCAGCAGACCAGGATCGGCGAGGCTCGGCTCGACCTGGACCGGTGCATCGTGAAGACGAAGGGCACCGATTGCGCGGCGTGCTCCGAGCAATGTCCGACCCAGGCCGTGACCACCGTGCCGTACGGCAGCAACCTCCGGCTGCCCCAGCTTAACCAAGATCTGTGCACCGGCTGCGGCGGCTGCGAATTCGCGTGCCCCGTCCAACCCGTCAAGGCGATCACCGTGGTCGGCCTGCGCCGGCACGCGCGAGCCCGGAAAGCCGTCGAGAAAAAGGCAGTTGCGCCGGTGTCTACGGATGGCTTTCCGTTCTGATTCGACGGCCCGCCGGTCCTCTGCACGGTTTTGTGGCGCGACTCTGCCGCGGGAAGCCGTCAATCTCGAGCCACCATGTCTCATCAGCCCGCGTCTGATCGCTACGCCAATCCGACTTTGTTTGCCCGCTGTGGACGCAGCGGGCTGAAACTGCCGCGCCTGTCGCTCGGCCTCTGGCATAATTTCGGGGCCACCGCGGAGTTCGCCGTCAGCCGCGGGTTGATCTTGCACGCCTTCGACCACGGCATCACCCATTTCGATCTGGCCAACAACTACGGGCCGCCGCCGGGAGCCGCCGAGACGACCTTCGGCCGCGTGCTGCGGGAGGATCTGTGGGCGTACCGCGACGAAATTGTGGTCTCAACGAAGGCGGGGTACGACATGTGGCCGGGGCCCTACGGCGAGTGGGGTTCGCGAAAATACCTCCTGGCTTCGCTCGATCAATCGCTGCGCCGCCTGGGCCTCGATTACGTCGACATATTCTACAGCCACCGGCCCGATCCCGACACGCCGCTCGAGGAGACCATGGGAGCGCTGGCGCACGCAGTGCGCGTCGGCAAGGCCCTGTATGCGGGCCTATCGAACTACGACCCCAGCCACACCGGCCGGGCGGCGAGAATCCTCCGCGACCTGGGCACGCCATGCCTCATTCATCAACCGCGTTACAACCTGCTCGAGCGCGGTCCCGAACACGGGTTGTTCGAGGTTCTGCAACGCGAGGGCATCGGGGCGATCGTTTTCTCCCCGCTCGCCAAGGGGGTACTCACGGACCGCTACTTCGCCGGCATTCCCGCCGACGCCCGGGCGGCGCGGGATCCGCGCTTCCTCCAACCGGAGCAAATCACCGACGCCCTGTTGGCCCGGACGCGAAAATTGGACACCGTGGCGAAGGCCCGCGGGCAAACCCTGGCCCAGATGGCCCTGGCTTGGGTGTTGCGGCAACCCGCCGTCACCTCCGCTCTGATCGGAGCCAGCAAAACCGCCCAGATCGACGACGACCTCGGCGCCCTGCGAAATCTCGCCTTCTCCCCCGACGAACTCGCGCGCATCGAGCGCATACTCGCCGCGTGAGAACGCGGCCGCTCGCCATCCACCGTCACCAGCGTCTCCTTCATGAATCTGGTGCTCTTTGAACCCGAGGAGGTGGACCGGCCTCTGCCGAGGACGGATCCCCGGGCGGTGCACCTGCTCGAAATCCTGCATCGACAATCAGGCGACCAGTTTGACGCGGGCCTGGTCGACGGCCCGCGCGGTCGCGGCACTCTGGCCGCCATTGGCACGGACGCGCTCACCCTGTCTTTTGCCTGGGGGCAACCGCCGGCGCCGCTGTCCCCGATCGCGTTGATCGTCGGCTTCCCGCGGCCCCAGACCGCCCGCGACATCCTGCGCGACGGCACGTCGCTCGGGGTCGGCGCCATGCATTTTGTCGCGACCGACCGAAGTGATCCGGGCTATGCGCGCAGCACGTTGTGGTCCTCCGGCGAGTGGCGCCGGCAGTTGCTGATTGGAGCCGCGCAGGCCTTTGACACCCGCCTGCCGGAGGTCACGTGGAGCCGCTCGTTGCCGGCGGCGGCCGGAACGCTGTCCGATTCGACGGTCCGCATCGCCCTCGATCACTACGAGGCCAGCGGGCCGTTGGCGCGGATGACCTGGCCGGTCGCGTCCAGGGAGATGCCGCCGGTGGCGCTGGCAATCGGGCCTGAGCGGGGTTGGTCGAACCCCGAACGCGCCTTCCTGCGCGAAGCCGGTTTTATCCTCGTCCACCTGGGCACGCGCGTCCTGCGAACCGAAACTGCGGTCACGGCGGCGGTGACTCTCGTCCGCGCCGGACTGGGTCTCACCTGACCTCGAAATCACCGGACGCCAACGCGCCGAAAAAAACCGACGGTCGGCTGACGCGCCCCTTTGCCGAGACGTCTGATGCAGGTCCAGCCCGCCGCCTCGATGGTGACCTCTCCGGGCATCTCGAAGGCCACGAGCGCGTCCGGTCTGACCGCCAGCGTCTCAGCCAGCCGGGCGAAAAGGAGCGGCGCAGTTTCGCCGACCAGATCGAAAGGCGGATCGACAAACACCAGATCCGCTGCCTCGCCGCCGGCCGCGGAAACCCACGCCAGCGCGTCCGCCGTCACAATCCGGACATCCACGAGCTGACGTCCCAGCGCCCTGCTGACCGCCGCCAGGTTCCGCTCAAGGCAGGCCGCCGTGCGAGCGTGGTGCTCCACAAAGACTCCACCCGCCGCGCCGCGGCTCAACGCCTCCAAACCGTAGGCGCCGCTGCCGGCAAACAGATCCCAAAATCGGACGCCCGTCACCAGGCCGCCCAGGCTCGAGAACACCGCCTGCCGCAAGCCGTCTGTCGCCGGCCGGACCGCATCGTTCTTGGGCACCAGCAGGCGGATGCCCCGCGCCACTCCCCCGCTTAGGCGCATGGCCCTGCCGCACCTGCCCCCGCAACGTTTCGCTTTCGCCAATGTCCGGCATCACTCGGCGCCTCCCGGGTCCCGCCCCGATGCATTCGTGGAACCCGGGAAGGAAACGCCGGTAGTAACATAGAAATTGCACGTAACGTCCGGACCGGTAATTAGACAATCATAATTCCGTCGACGGACCAGCCGCCCCCGTCTGACACCGGCCCGCGGTTTCCAACCGCCGCCGATCCTCATCACCACACCGTAAATGCGCGTCTTCGAGCTCATCGCCCTACTCGGCCTGACGGGAATGCTCGGCATTGCCGCGACCGCGGAGGAGAGCAATTGGTGGCCGGTCGTGGTGAGGCAGCCGGCCGCCGTGGCGCTCGGTCCGCAGCCGCGGTCATCCTGGCAGGGCGGCGGGCCGCTCTTCTTCGGCCGGACTTCCGCCGCCGGGATCGAATCCGGCGGCTTCCGGCCCTTTTATGTCTACCGGCGGAACCCGGAGCACCACACCGCCGAAAGTGATTTTCTCTATCCGCTGCTGACCCACCGGGAATACGCCACCGATGAGCGGTGGAGCCTGTTCGATCTGATCATTTTCGAGGGACCGAAGAACCCGGACGCCCCGGGAGTGCGGGGCTTTGATATCTGGCCGGTCTATTTCTCGCGCGACACCGGCAAAGCCGCCACCTCCTACCATGCGGTGTTCCCGATCCACGGCACGATGCTGAATCGCCTCGGGTATGACCGCCTTTCATGGACGCTCTTCCCGCTTTACGCCCGCCTCGAACGACAAGGTCTCGTGACCACCGCCGCGCCCTGGCCGTTCGTGAAGATCTACGGGGGCGACGGCAATCGCGGGTTCGCGCTCTGGCCACTGTTCGGTCGCTGGGGCAAACCGGGCGTGTATCAAAACGAATTCTATCTTTGGCCGCTCATATACCGGAACGAGTCCCGGATGACGGCGGCCCAACCGACCGTGTCCCTCGGGGTGCTGCCTTTCTACGCCCGCGACCAGAGCGCCGGCGCCCTCAGTGAAACCTTCGTGTGGCCCTTCTTCGGATACACGCACCGGTGGGCGCCCTACCATTATCGCGAGACGCGCTGGTTCTGGCCCCTGTGGGTCCAAGGCCGCGGGGATGAGCGCCTCGTCGACCGGTGGGCGCCCTTCTACACCCATTCGATCTACAAGGGCGATGACAAGCGCTGGGTGCTTTGGCCCATCTTCCGCCAGGAGAAGTGGACCGATGCGGGCCTCGCCCAAACCAAGACCCAGTTCCTCTATTTCATCTATTGGTCGTTGCGTGAACGGAGCGCGGCGCAACCCGCCCGCTTCTCGGCGCAAAAAACCCACCTTTGGCCGCTGTTCAGCTATTGGAACAACGGCGCCGGACGCCGCCAATTGCAGATCCTGAGTCCCCTGGAGGTGTTCTTCCAGGACAACGAGCCGGTCCGTCTGGCCTATTCCCCGCTCTTTGCGGTTTACCGTTACGAGCAAACCGCGCCCGGTGACGTGCGCTGGTCGTTGCTCTGGGACGCAATCACCTGGCGGCGTTCGCCGTCCCGACGCGAATTCCACCTCGGTCCGCTGCTCAGCGTCACCCGGGGTCCGCGTGGCAAACGGATCGCCTTGATCGGCGGGCTGTTCGGCCTGCGCAAGCCCCCGGGCGGCGGCGGCTGGAGGCCGTTCCTGTTCGATTTTTCCGGCAAAACACGTAAGAAGGTTTCACCAGTCGCCCCGCCATGAAACAGCTAACCGCCATTCTGGAAGGCATCGGCAGCACCCTGCTGCTGGCCATTCATGCGGCCAGACACGTTGGCACGCTGCCGCGGCAATTCCCGCGGTTCATCGACCAGTGCTACCAGATCGGCTACACGACGATGCCGATCGTCACCATCCTGAGTTTCTTCATCGGCAGCGTGCTCGCGCTCCAGAGCGGCCACAGCATGGAGAGCTTTGGCGCCAAGCAGTTCATCGGCACGCTGGTCGGCCTGACCATGGTGCGGGAGCTCGGGCCGGTGATGGTGGCGATCCTGGTCACCGGTCGGGTCGGGTCGGCCATCACCGCGGAACTGGCGTCCATGAAGGTCTATCAGGAGATTGACGCGCTGGTGACGATGAACATCCCCCCGGAACGCATGCTCGTGCTGCCGCGCCTGGCCGCCGTGCTGGTCATGATGCCGATTCTGACCATCATCGCCAATCTCTGCGGCTGGTATGGCGGCGCGTTGGTCTGCAAGTACACCTCCTTCATCTCCGTTGAACCCGACGCCTACTTTGCGGCGCTCAAGCGCTTCATGGAGATGAAGGATGTCTTCGACGGCCTCGCCAAGGCGGAGGTCTTCGGTTTCGTGGTCGTGCTCGTCTGCTGTAACATCGGGCTCAACACGCGCGGCGGCCCCCGGGAAATCGGTGCCTCGGTCACGCGGGCGGTGGTGGTTTCCCTGATCCTGATCCTGGTGCTCGATTTCTTCGTCACCAAAGCCCTCCTGTAACCCGCCATGGCCGACTACACCGCCACGCCCTTCATGGGCAAGACTCACGGCGTAACCATCGAGAAACTCAACAAGAGCTTCGACGGCGTCCCGGTGCTCAAGGACGTGAGCCTCCAGGTGCGCCCCGGCGAGATCTTTGTCATCATGGGTCCCAGCGGCTCCGGCAAGAGCGTCCTGCTCAAGCACATCGCCGGCCTGGAGGTGCCCACGAGCGGCCGCGTCCTGATCGGCGACCATGACGCCTCGGATCCTCTGACCCGGTCCCGCGTGCATCTCGCGCTCGTCTTCCAAGCCGGAGCGTTGTTCAGCTCCATGACCGTCTACGACAACCTGGCCCTGTATCCGCGGGAACATCGCCTCTGCAATGAAGCCGGCATCCGCGAACGGGTCATGTATGCCCTGCAAATCCTTTCGCTGGAGAAGGCGGTGAATCAATTCCCCGCGGAGCTCTCCGGCGGGATGAAGAAACGCGTGGCGATCGCCCGGGCGCTGGTCATGGAGCCGGAACTGCTGCTCTACGACGAGCCGACGTCGGAGCTGGACCCTGTCATGAGCGCCACGATCAGCGAGATCATCGCCACCATGCGCAAGCACACGGCCGTCACCTCCATCGTCGTCACCCATGATCGCGATCTGGCCCTCGCCATTGCCGACCGCATGGCGATCATCATGGATGGGCGCATCCGGGCGGAGGGCAAGCCGGCGGATTTTCATCATCCCACCGATCGGGCGATCGCCGATTTCCTCAATCCGACCATCGATCTGGAAAACCCCCGATTTAGAAAACTGGAGAACGACAATGAATAACCGCATGCAAACCATCCGCGTGGGCCTGTTCGCACTGCTGGGCCTCGCCCTCCTTTGGATCACCTTCGAATCGCTCAACGGCGGGCGGGTCTTCAAGGAGAAGGGCTACGAGCTGGTCGCGCGCTTCGACAACCTCAAAGGATTGCAGAAAGGCGACGATGTGCTGATCGCGGGCGTGCGGGTGGGCGCCGTGAGCCAGACCCGTCTGGTCGGACGCCAGGCGGAGGCCGTGCTCGCCATCGAACCCGACATCAAGATCGCCGACGACTCCGTCGCCACCGTGGCGACATCGAGCCTCCTGGGCAGCAATCACGTGGAGATCGCAATCGGCTCCGCCGGTGCGCCCTCGCTCGCGCCGGGAGCCGAGATCAAGACCCGCGAGACCACCGATATGAATGAGGTCATCGCCAAACTCGGCAGCCTGGGCGATCGAATGGAACAGGTCGTCACCGAGATCGGCCAGACGCTCAAAGGCGGACCGAACGGCAACCTGTTCACGCGGATCAACACCCTGGTCACCGAAAACGGCCCCAAACTCACCGCCACCATGTCCAATCTCCAGGCGATCACGACCAGGATTCGCGACGGGGATGGCACCCTCGGCAAACTGGTGAACGATTCCCGGCTGCACGACGAGCTGCTCACCTCGGTGACCGAACTCAAGAGTACCGCCCAAGAAGCGCACACCTTCATGGCCAATGCCGAGTCGGTCCTTGCCCAGATCAAATCAGGCAAGGGGACCGTGGGCACCCTGCTCTACGACGAACACACGGCCAACGACATCCGGGTCACGGCCCAGAACATCCGCGAACTCTCCGCCAAACTGAACAGCAATCAGAGTACGCTCGGGCGTCTGATCAGCGACGATTCGCTGTACCGCGACGCCCAGGGCACCCTGCGCAAGGTCGACCGGGCGGTCGACGGTCTCAGCGACCAAGGGCCCATCACGGCCGTGGGGGTGGCGGCCAAATCCCTCTTCTAGAATCACGCCCCGGCGGCTCCGCCACGGTTGGCGAGCAGCAGTCGGATGAGCGCCGGGGCCGGCGCACGTTGCCCCGCGCTCCGGTGCGGCGTCTCCGGTCGCCCCGCCGGGCGTCAGAATCGGCCGGTCTCGAGGCCGAAATAGCCGGCGGCGTTCCGGAAACAGATGTTCTCCACCATTTCTCCCAGGAGGCCCCGGTCGGCCGGGATGAGGCCGGCTTCGACATCGGCGCCGAGGATCGAGCAGAGGACCCGCCGGAAATACTCGTGCCGCACATAGCTCAGGAAGCTGCGCGAGTCCGTCAGCATGCCGACGAACCGGCTGAGCAATCCGAGGTTGGAGAGCGCGTTGATCTGCCACTCCATGCCCTCCCGCTGGTCGAGGAACCACCAGCCGCTGCCAAACTGAATCTTGCCGGGGATCGTGCCGTCCTCGAAATTGCCGGCCATCGTCGCAAAAATGTAATTGTCGGCGGGGTTCAGGTTGTAGAGCACCAGCCGCGGGAGCTTTTGCTCGGCGTCCAGCCGATCCAGGTAGCGCGACTGCGAGCGCGCCTGCGGAAAATCGCCAATCGAATCCACCCCCGAGTCGGCGCCCAGGCGTTTCTGCAACCGGCTGTTGTTGTTCCGCAGCGCCCCGAGATGCAATTGCTTCGTCCACCCGCGCTCAGCGTCCAGCCGGCCGAAGAACAACATCATGAACGACGCGAACTACGCCCATTGCTCCGGGGTCGGCGGGCTGCCGGCGCGAGCCCGAGCGAAGATGCCGGCGGCTTCGCGCTCGGTGCAATCGTCCGCCGGGACATACTCCATGCCGTGATCGGACAGACGGCAGCCGCGGGCGTGGAAGAAGTCGTGGCGCTGCTTCAGCGCCGCCAGCAATGCCGCCAAGTCCTTCACCTCGATGTCGGCGCGCGCGCCCAACCGGTCGCACCAGGCATTGAAGGTGGCCGGTTGGTCGACGGTCAGCGCCCGGTCCGGCCGAAAGGCGGGATGGACCCGGGTGGTCAGGTTGGAGGCCCGGATCGCCTGGTGATGCGCGAGGTCGTCGGCGGGATCGTCGGTGGTGCAGACCACCGCCACCTTGAATCTCGTGAGGATGCCGTGCACCGCGAGTGCGGGATCCTGCAGACGGGCGTTGGCCTGCTCCCAGATCGCCGGGGCGTTCTTTTCGTTGATCAACAGGTCGATCCCGAAATAACGCCGCAGTTCGAGGTGCGACCAATGGTAGAGCGGATTGCGCAGGGTGTGCGGCACGGTCCGCGCGTAGGCCAGGAACTTGTCGTAATCGCTCGTGACCTGGCCGGTGATGAGATCCTCCGGCACCCCGTCGAAACGCATGGCGCGCCATTTGTAGTGATCGCCCGCCAGCCAGATCCGCGTGAGGTTCTCGAACCGGCGGTTGCCCGCGATCTCGTCCGGCGGCAGGTGGCAGTGATAGTCGAAAATGGGCTGACCCGCCGCATGCTCGAAATAAAGCGTACGGGCCCAGTCGGTGGAGAGCAGAAAGTCCTCAGGCAGGAAATGGACGTCAGCGGGCATGGCTCGGGAAGCGACTTCAGGTGGCGAGGTTGGACCGAAGGTGGTCGAAGCTGATCTGCAACGACGCGAAAGGATCATGCGGACACGTGTCCTGTTCAACGATAAACCACCGGCAGCCGGAAGCCTCGGCCTCGCGGATGATTCGGGCGAACGGCAGCGTGCCCCGCCCGATCTCGCAATACGTCGGCCGCCGCTGCGGCGTCATGGCATAATCCTTGAGGTGGATGAAGGGCAGGCGTCCCCGCAGTTTGCGGCACCACTCCACGCAGTCGCCGCCCCCGTAGTGGACCCAATACGTGTCCAGCTCGCCGACCAGATTCCGGGGATCGGTGTGGGCGAAGATGTATTCCAGCACCAGCGTGCCCTGGCACCGCAGGAATTCGATCTCGTGGTTGTGGTAACCCAGGGTCAGGCCGGCGGCGCGGAATCTGGCGCCGGCGGCGTCAAGTTTGCCGACCAGGGTGTCGAGGCTCCGCGGGTCCGTGAAATCGACGTCCCGCGGGTAGGGATAGGCGGTCAAGCCGCAGCCGAGTTGCTGCAGGGTCGCGATGGCCTTCTCCGGTTCGTCGAGGATCACCTCCGCCGGCTCGTGCGTGGCGCAGATGGTGAGACCCTCCCCGGCCATGATGCGGACGATTTCGTCGATCGGGATCGGGCCGTGCCCGCTCAGTTGCACCGCTTCGTAGCCGATCGCACGCACCTTCCGGGCCGAGGCGGCGAGACCGGCGCCCGTCTGGCAGAATTCGCGGACCGTGTAGAGCTGGGCGGCGATCTGGGGAGTTTTCATGGCAGAAGACTGCAATCGCCGGCCGGGTGGATCCGTTCTTCCGTCCGGCCACCGGCGTCAGTGACCAAACGAACGGGAAAAGTCCTCCCCGCCGGCAGCCGGGACGACTTTCTTCTTGAATCTGGACCGACCGATGCGTTCCGCAAGCAGTTGCGCGTAGGCGGGCCCATCGAGCGGCAGGTCCACGGTTCGTTCAAGCCAGGCGGACATCAACATGGCGTTGGCGAGCTCGACCGAACGGATCCCGTCGGCCGCGGGGGCGATCAGCGGCTCGCCGTCGAGGATGGCCGCCGCGAAATTGCGCAGGATCTCGTCGTGCTGGCCGCCGTGATCCGGCGGGGCGATGGTGGCGACGGTCGTCTCCGGACGCGCAAACATCTGCGCGGTCGTACGGCTGAACTCCGTCATCGGCACCGCATTGCGCCAGCACCGGATCAGGTCGCCCTCATAGACGACCCGACCGCCCTCCGCGGTGATTTCCAGCCGATTCGTGCCGGGTGCCTCCCCAGTCGACGTCACGAAGACGGCGGTCGCGCCGTTCGCAAATTCGAAATACGCGGTGACATCGTCCTCAACCTCGATCGCATGATAGCGGCCAAACCGACAGAAGGCCCGGACCCGCCGTGGCATGCCGAAGATCCATTGGAAAAGATCGAGGTTGTGTGGGCACTGGTTGAGCAGCACGCCGCCTCCCTCCCCCGCCCAAGTGGCCCGCCAGCCACCGGAGGCGTAATAAGCCTCGGAGCGAAACCAATCGGTGATGATCCAATTGATGCGGCGCACCTCGCCCAAGTCCCCACCGGTGACCAGGGCGCGAATCGCCGCGTAATAGGGATCGGTGCGCTGATTAAACATGGCGGCGAAGACCTGCCTGCGATTCCGGTGAGCGGCGATCAGCCGCTCGGCATCGGCTTTGTGCACGGAGATCGGCTTCTCCACCATCACATGCAGCCCAGCCTCCAGCGCTGCTATGCCGATGGTCGTATGGTCGTAATGCGGCGTCGCGACGAGCACCGCATCGACCGCCCCCGCAGCAATCATCGCTCCTGCCGACGTAAAAGCCGGCACGGTCGGCAGCCGGGTCAGCTTCGTGGGGTCACGATCACAGATGGCCGCCAACTCCATGCGGTCGATCCTGCCGGCGAGCAGGTGCTGGGCGTGCACCAGCCCCATGTTGCCCAGCCCGGCGATGCCGACGCGTACTCTGCCGGAGGTGGGCACGGGAGCCTGGCGCCGCAGGGTGGCGACCTCAGGGTTTCGGGCCACCCTGCGCGGCAAAACGCGCGCGCAGCCGCAGGCTGTTGAGGCGGATGAAGCCGGAGGCGTCGTTCTGGTTGTAGGCGCTCTTGACCCCTTCCATCGAGGCGATCCGGGGATCGTAGAGCGAGACCTTTGACCGCCGTCCGCACGTGATCACGTTGCCCTTGTAGAGCTTCAGGCGCACGGTGCCGGTAACCGGCTTCTGGCTCTCGTCCACCAGCGCCTGCAGGCACTCCCGCTCGGGCGCATACCAGAATCCGTAGTAGACCAGTTCGGCGTATTTCGGGATCAACGAGTCTCGCAGATGCATGACCTCCCGATCCAACGTCAGCGATTCCACCTGGCGATGGGCATGCAGGAGGATCGTGCCCCCTGGTGTTTCATAGACGCCGCGCGATTTCATGCCCACAAACCGGTTCTCCACCAAATCGACCCGGCCGATGCCATGCTTCCCGCCCAATGCATTGAGCGTTCTCAGCACCCCGGCGGGCGACAGTCGTCGTCCATTCACCGCCGTGCAATTGCCCCGCACGAAATCCAGCTCCACATACTCCGGCCGGTCCGGGGCATCCTCCGGAGAGGCGGTCAGCTTGAACATATCCCGATTTCGGGGCGCGGTGGGATCAAACCACGGGTCCTCCAGAATCCCGGCTTCATAGGAGATGTGCAGGAGGTTTCGATCCATGGAGTAGGGCTTCCGCAATGATGCCTCGACCGGGATCCGGTGTTTGCGGCAGTAGGCGATCATCTCAGCCCGTCCGGGGAACTTCTCGCGAAAGGCGTCGACCTTCCACGGCGAGATCACGGCCAGATCGGGTGCCAAAGCAGCATAGGTGAACTCAAACCGGCATTGGTCATTGCCCTTGCCCGTTGCCCCATGGGCCACCGTGTCCGCCCGTTCCCGTCTGGCGATTCCGATCTGGGCCTTGGCAATCAGCGGCCGCGCAATTGAAGTTCCCAGGTAGTATTGGCCTTCGTACACCGCGTTGGCCCGGACCATCGGATAGATGAAGTTGCGGGCGAACTCCTCCACCAGATCGAGGGTATAATGCCGGGCGGCGCCGGTCTTCTTTGCCTTCGCCGGCAGGCCTTTCAGCTCCTCCTCCTGACCGATATCGGCGGAGAAAGTGATAATCTCGGCGTCATAGGTCTCCCGGAGCCACTTGACGATGACCGAGGTGTCCAGCCCTCCAGAGTATGCGAGGACGATTTTCATGGAGGGTTGAGTGTTAAGCAACGAGCTCATGGCGCAATGGAAAACCAGGCGCCACGAATGCGCCAAAACCGGAGCGGCAATCCCTGGTTGCCACTGTCAGGTGGCCGAAATGGTGGTCCCGGAAAAAACGGCTCATCCGCTCCACCGCGGCCATGCCGATCGCCCATCACCGCAGCACAAATCGATTCCTCCCGATGCCCGACCAGCCTTCACGTTTGGCCCGAAGCGGATGCAATCTTGAAAACAAGGATATCGAAAGGCTCCCCACCAGGTTTTCGCCTGGCGTCCATCGAGGAAATCGGAGGCCGAAACCACCGATGAGCCCTTCCGTCGGCCGGTTCCCACGCTGGCTTCGGTCAGCCAGACGGTCCCATGAGCGACAATTCAATTTAAATCATCGGATTGCGGGCGTTCTTCCAAGGTCCCCCCTTGGCTATAACCAAATATCAATACCCATCGCTTCGAGACAAGGGCCGGTTTGTATCAACCTATTTAACAACGGCTAACCCAACCTAGACACCGTTCTTCCCGGGTTATTGACAACTTTTTGACGCTAGGGTAATTGCCTTACCCGAAGATTACCTGCAAACTCTATGCATCAAGCCGATCGCACTCAGCGAATCTGTACGCAGGGCCTTATGAAATTTCGCCATACCATGAGCCTGGGGCGTCACCACCGAGGGTTCACCCTCGTTGAGATCATGGTCGTGGTGGTGATCATCGGGGTCTTGGCTGCGATCGCAGTCCCGACAATGATCCGCATTCGGCGAGCTTCGCAAAACAGCCGTTTTCTGAGCGATCTTCGCACCTTCGCCCAAGCCTACGAAACCTACGCCATGAAACATGGAACCTGGCCGGGGACAGCGGCGGCCGGGGTCGTGCCGACCGGAATGGACAGCGAATTGATCGGAGCAAAATGGGAGGAAGTGAATTCTCTCGGCGGAAAGTGGAAGTGGAACTACAAGATCGATGGCATCACAGCCGGCCTTTGCACCTCCGGCGTCACGGTTGACGATGCGCAGATGGCGGAGGTCGACGCGAAGATCGACGACGGCAATCTCTCGAGCGGCACCTTCCGGAAGACCAACGGCGGATATACCTATATCCTGCAAAAATAGGCGTCCATCCGAGGCTCGCCAAAACGGCTTGCGCGGTTTCAGTTTGCGGGGACGGGACCCGGGTTTTCATGCTGGATGCATGCGCTGCGCCCCCGCCGAAGTTCGCCTCTCGGAGGGGTTCACTTTGATCGAAATCATGGTGACAGTCGTGATCATCGGTTTGCTGGCGGCGATCGCCGTTCCCACGATGCGACGATACCAACGGCGGGCTCAAAACACCCGTTTCGCTAACGACCTCCGGGTGGTCCGCGATTCCATCGACGTGTACACCTTCGAAAAGGGCCGGTATCCGGCCGACGGTCTCGCCGGTTTTCCCCCCGAGCTGAATCCGCTCTTCCCCCCGGCCCGGTGGTCCCAGCCGACGTCGGTCGGCGGCGTCTGGGATTGGGACTACAAGCAGTTTGGCTACACAGCCGGAGTGTCGGTGTACCGGCCCACCGCGAGCGTCGAGCAGATGCGCGAAATCGACCGGATGATCGACGACGGCAACCTGAGCACCGGGAATTTTCGGGCCCGGCCCGACGGCTACATCTACATCATGCAATTCTGATCCCGGCGGTCGGGTCAGGCCCCCGGGGACGCCGCCAGGGTCGTGAGAATCGCCTTCTGCACGTGCAGACGGTTCTCCGCCTGGTCGAAAATGATCGACCGGGGATTGTCGAGCACCGCCTGCTCAACTTCCTCCCCGGGATGGGCCGGCAGGCAGTGCATGAAGAGTGCGTCCGGCCGGGCGGCGCCGAATAACCTGGCCGTCACGGCATAGGGGCGCATCTGTTCGACCCGCCGACTGGCTTCCCCTTCCTGGCCCATGCTGGCCCAGACGTCCGTGTAGACGATGTCGGCATCGACCACCGCCTCGAACGGGTCGCTCGTGAACCCATAGCTCGCGGCGAGCCCACCGGCCGCCAACAATGCCCGGATCGCTGCCGCCGGCTCGCGACCCTGCGGACCCGCCAACGTGATCCTCATGCCGAAAAGCGCGGCACCCAAGATCCATGAATTCGCCATGTTGAAGCGGGTGTCCCCGAGAAACGCGATCTTGCGGCCCCGGAGCGCGGTCAGCAGGTCGCCGTCCGGCCCGGCCCAACGCTCGGCCGCCGTGAACGCGTCGGTGTAGACCTGGCACGGATGGAGCAGGTCGGTGAGACCGTTGACGACCGGCACGCTCCCATGGCGCGCCAGATCCTCGACGTCGCTCTGGGCAAAGGTGCGCACGACGAGCCCACGCACAAAACGGGACAGCACCCGGGCCGTGTCGGCAATCGATTCACCCCGTCCCAGATGCAGGTCGTTCTTGTTGAGAAAGAGCGCATGCCCTCCGAGCTCGTGAATTCCCACCTCGAACGACACGCGGGTTCGGGTGCTCGCCTTCGAGAAGATGAGCGCCCAAGTCTGCCCGGCCAGCGCCGGAGGATTGCGCCCCCGGTTGCGTTTGAGCTCGCGGGCCAGCGCAAATACCTCCGCCACTTCTCCCGCTTTGAAGTCTGTTTCCTTCAGGAAGTGTTTCATGGGAGGAAAAAGGTCGTTTTTACCGATTCCCCGGGGATGCCGCCAGAATAATCTTCCCGTCCGGCGGCCGCCTCCGGTTGGAACGGCCCTCCGACCATCGCGCTGCGCCGGCGTCGATCCGCCGACCTCAGCCCTTTGCGCGCAATACGCCGCGGATGATCTCGACCGAACGCGTCAGATCCCCGGCCTGGGCGATCAGCGGTGGCAGCAGCCGGATCACGTTGCCCCCGGCGGCTGGCGCCAGCAACCCGGCCTCGCGGAGAGCCGCCTGATAAGGGGCCGGGTTGTCGGCCATCTGCAGGCCGACCATGTACCCGCGGCCCCGTACGCCTTTCAGGTGTTGCGGGAAATCTCCCGCCACCGCTTCCAGTTGGCGGATCCAGGGACCGCTGTTGGCGGTCACCCGCGCCAGGAGCTTTTCCTGATCAATCACGTGCAGCACCGCCAGGGCGGCCGCGCATGCCAGCGGGGTCCCGCCGAAGGTGGTGCCGTGGGATCCGGGATGAAAGTACTCCGCAGCGTTCTCCCGGATCCAAACCGCGCCGATCGGAAAGCCGCCGGCCAACCCCTTGGCCATCCCGATCGCGTCGGGCAGAATGCCCGCCTGCTCGAAGGCGAAGAAACGGCCGGTCCGCCCGATGCCGCATTGCACCTCGTCGATCAACAACAGCAGGTTGTGACGATCGCACAGGTGCCGCAGGCCCACCAGAAATTCGTCCGTGCAGGGATGGACGCCGCCCTCCCCCTGGATTGTCTCAACGAAGATCGCGCAGGTCTTGTCGTCGATCAAATTGGCAAAACTCCGCAGGTCGTTGAGCTCGCCAAACAAAAAACCCGGCACCAGCGGCCGAAACCCCTGCTGGATCTTCTCCTGCGGCGTGGCGCTCATGCCGCCAAAGGTGCGTCCATGGAAGGCGTTCTGGGCGGCAAGGATCTGGTAACAGCGGCCCTCCTCGCCCCCCGCCTTCTTGACGCCATGCAGGCGCGCCAGCTTGATCAGGCCTTCGTTCGCCTCCGCGCCGCTGTTGCAGAAAAAGACCCGGCCCGGACCCGCCCGCAGCACCAGTTGCCGCGCCAGTTCCGCCTGCTGGGGGTTGCGAAAGAGATTGCTCACGTGGACGAGTTCGCCCGCCTGACGCCGCACGGCCTCGACCCAGACCGGATGGCAATGGCCCAGCGCACTGACCGCGATGCCGGACGTGAAATCAAGATATTCGCGCCCCTGATCGTCCCAGACGCGGCACCCCTCACCCCGGACGAGCGTCAGCGCCGGACGCGCATAATTCTTCAGGACGTAGGCGTCGTAGATGTCGGCCGTACTGGTGCGGATGATGGTGGTTTCCATGGTGGTGAGGGGACGGTTTCCAAGGGCCACCGTTGGCGGGTGGCGGCGCGGCGGCAAACCCTCGCGGAAGGATTCAGCCGTTGACGATTTCGGTTCCGATGCCGCGGTCGGTGAAGATCTCCAACAGCAGACTGTGCGGCAGGCGACCGTCGATGAAATGCACGCGCTGCACGCCCTCCTGCAGCGCCCGGATCGCGCCGGCGACCTTCGGCCGCATGCCGCGATCAACGATACCCTTCCTCTTCAAATCGTCGACCTGACTGATCTTCAGGGTCGAAATGAGGGTCTCGGGCTGGTCTGGATGGCCGAGCAGGCCCGGCACGTCGCTCATGTAAACCAAGCGGCGGGCCCGGAGGGCGCTGGCGACCCGGCCCGCGACCAGGTCGGCATTCACGTTGTACGGTTTGCCATCAAGCCCCTCCGCGACCGGAGAGATGACCGGCACGAATCCCTCGGCCATCTCCTTCTTGATGAGCTTCACCTTCACTTCCGTGATCTCCCCCACGTAGCCGAGATCGACCGGATTGCCCTCGTCATCGACCCGCAGCTTCTCGCACACCAAAACCGAATCGCCGGGCAGTCCTTTGGGGCGGGATTTCGCCGTCGCGATGGCGTCACACACGTCCTTGTTGACGACCTCGTTGAGCGTTCGCTGGACGACCGCCATCGCGGCCTCGTCGGTGACCCGCAGACCGTTGACAAAAGTCGCATTCAGACCCGACGTCTCCATTGCCCGGGTGATCGCCTTGCCGCCCCCGTGCACCACGACAACGTTGATCCCGACCGCGTCCAGAAAGGCGATGTCGAACGCCACCCGCGTCCGGATGGCCGCATCGGGATCGTCCATGAAGCTCCCGCCGTATTTCACGACAAAGATGGAGCCGTGGAAATCCTGGATGTACGGCAGCGCTTCGAGCAACACGCGCGCCTTGGCAGTGATCTCGGCGATGTCCATCAAAGTGGCATCAGCGTGAAGACGGCGCGGCGGCCCACCGGGTCACCGGCTTCGCCCGGCCGCAGGCATGGGATCGGATCACGTTCACGAGTGCTTAAAAGGTGCCGAGTGCATACACCAGATGCCACGGACATTTCCATCAAAATTTGCGCCCCGCCTGCGGCAGCACAGATTCAGCTTCACACCGGCCGCGGACCCGCTCACTTCTCGAAGGGTGTCGAGCACCAACCGAGTCTTCTCCTCCCGGGCCGCGCACCGCGCCTGGCTCGCCACGGAGGCCGGGCTGCCGGCCGGCTTCCGCGTGGGCACGGCGCGGCTTCCGTTCACGCCGGCCGAGGCGCCCAAGCCGGCCGAAATGACGCTGACCCTGCTGGCACTCGATCAACCCACGCAGGATTTTGCCGCGGTCTACACGCGCAACGCCTTTCCGGGCGCACCCGTTCTCATCGGCCGGCGCCGGCTCGCCGAGCCGCGTCTCGGGGCGATTCTGGTCAACAACAAGATCTCGAACGTCTGTGCCCCGGGCGGCGAAGCCGCCGCAGAGCGGGTGTGCGCCGAGACCGCCCGCCTGCTCGGCTTTCGTCCGACCGAGGTGCTCCCGGGCTCCACGGGTGTCATCGGGTGGCAGTTGCCGGTCGAGGCCATGCTGGCTGCGCTGCCCCGGGTGGTGGCGCGCCTCACGGCCGACTCGGTTCTGCCCGCGGCCGAGGCCATCATGACCACGGACCGGTATCCGAAGGTGCGCACGGCCCGGGTGGGCGAGGGACGGGTCGTCGGCATTGCCAAAGGCGCCGGCATGATTGAGCCCCGGATGGCGACCATGCTCGTCTACCTGCTCACCGACCTGGCCGTGCCGCGGGAGGCGCTGCGGGCGATGCTCGCT
>JBJKRD010000358.1:0-4053 GCA_046704925.1 Opitutaceae bacterium
CACGTCGCCGGGGGCGCCGCGCAACAGCACCCAGTCGGCCGACTCCAGGCCGTGCTGCTCCCGGTAAGCGTGCAGAACCGCGACGGTGTCGCGAGCGTCGTCGAAACTCACGAGGACGAACCGGGCCTGTTCGCGCCGGCCCGCCGGCAGCAGGCCCCGGATGCGCACCATGGCGTCCACGATCCGCGGGCAGGCGTAGCCGCACGACGTGTAGAACATCGCCAGGACCACCGGGCGCCCGCGCAGCGCCGCCAGCTTGAAGGGCCGGCCGTTGTCGGCGGTCCACGTGGCGTCGACCTGGTAGATCGAGCGGCCGGAAACCGCGGGTTCAGCGGCCGGGCCGGCCGCGGCCATGCCGGCGCAACAGGCAGACGGCGGAGCGGAAGCCGGGACCGAGGCGTCGGCCGCCGCCGCGTCGAGTGCGGCCGGCGGCATCACCAACGCGGCAATGAGAATGATGCGGGCGGTATTCATGGCAGGAAGGAATTGCGATCGGTCTGGGTCAGGATTTCGGCCCGGCGGGCGCCGGCAGATCCTCGGCGCAGCGGAAGCCCAGATTGGCCACGGTGTAATTGCCGTTCAGGCTGCTCCGAAACCCGGTGCGCATGAACGCGGGATAGTCGGCCGGATCGCGGGCCCCGGCCGCGGCGCCGGCGCAGAAGAATCCCGCCGCCCCGCCGCCGCGGCTGTCGCCGTTGACCATCGCGGCGTTGAAATCGTCCACCCACTCCCAGACGAGATCGAGGAGATCGCGCGCGCCGAAGAAATTGGGCCGGCCCGACCCGGAGGGCGGCAGGATCGCGGGCGCGGGGGTGGCGTACCATGCGATGACCCACGAGGTGAAGCCGGGCTCCTGCTTCCCGTCGGGGCCATGCCAGCCCGCCGCCGCCGCGTGTTCCCACTCGGCGGTGGTGGGCAGCCGCTTGCCCGCCCAGCGCGCATAGGCCCGCGCGGCAAACCACGACACCTGCACCACCGGGGCCTCCGCGGGCGCCGCCGGACCCAGCTCCAGGTCGCCGGCCCACCGGGCCAGATACCGGCCGTCGGCGAAAAGCGGCGCCACCCGCGAGCGCCGCCACCGGGGGTTGGCCCGCACAAATGCGAGGTACTCGCCGTTGGTCACGGCGCGTTCGTCGAGGTAGAAGGCCGCCACCGGAATCCGGGCCGGACCATAAGGCGTGCGCAGCAGCGGCGTGTAGCTGCCGGCCGGAATCAGCACCATGCCCCGGGGCGGAGCGGCCAACCCGGGAAGCGCGAGGGTGACGGTGAGGAGGGCCGCCGCGAGCAGGCGGTTCCGCCGCGCCGGCGGGCACCCGAGGCGAATCGCCCTGCCTGGAATCACACCCTTCACTCTCTCCTTTCCTTCTCCCCTATTGCGACACCGCCGCCGCCTTCACCCGCCGCACCTCCTCGACGGTGTAGGGCGCGGCCCGGTTGCCCCAAGTGTTCGTCACGTAGGTGAGCACGTCGGCGATCTGCTGGTCGGTCAGCACCTGGGCGGGCATGATGTTGTTGTAAGTGTTGCCCTTGACGGTGACCGGCCCGGTGAGGCCCTTGGTCACGATGCGCACCGGTCGCTCCCGGTCCGCCAGCAGAAAGTCAGACCCGGCCAGCGGCGGGAAGACTCCCGGCAGGCCCTGGCCGGTGGGCTGGTGGCAGGCAAAGCAGGTCTGCATGAACACCCGCTTGCCGCGCTCGATCTGGGCCTCCTTGGTCAGCGAAGCGATCTTGGGGTTGGTCCGAATCTCCTCATTGATCTGCGCCTGGAGCTCGGCCTCGCGTTTCTGCGCCGCCGTGCCGGCGTCGGCGGCCGAGCCGAGATAGACGGCGTCGACCTCCTTGCCCGAGTAGATCCGGCGGTTCTCCGGGCCGGTGACCTTGAGCATGCCCAGCGCGCCCTTGTTGAAGGCCCGGAAAATGGCGTGGTCGACCAGCACGTACGTGCCCGGCACCTCCACCTTGAAGTCGACGACGGTGGCGCAGCCGGGCGGGACGAGCGTGGTCTGCACGTCGTGGAGCTGGTCTTGCATCGTGCCGTCCTCGTAGACCGTGTCGAACATCTCGCCGATCACGTGGAAGGCCGACGAGAGGTTGGGCCCGCCCACGCCAAAATAGATCCGCACGGTCTCGCCCACCCTGGCGGTCAGCGCGTGATCGCCCGTCAGGGAGCCCACGGCGCCGTTGAACACGACATAGGGCGGCTGCTCGTTGAGCGCCTTCTGCATGTCGAACGACTGCAGCCCCTCCTCGCCGTAGGCGCCGGCGGTGTAGACCTCGCCCTGCATGACGTAGTACTCGTGGTCGACCTTGGGCATGCCGTCCTTTGGCTGCACCAGGATCAGCCCGTACATGCCGTTGGCGATGTGCATGCCCACGGGCGCGGTGGCGCAGTGATAGACGAACAAGCCGGGTTTCAGGGCCGTGAAGGAAAACTGCGAGCTGTGGCCGGGCGCGGTGAACGCGGACGCCGCGCCGCCGCCCGGGCCCGTCACCGCATGCAGATCGATGTTGTGCGACATCTTCGAGGTCGGGCTGTTTTCCAGGTGGAATTCCACCAGATCGCCTTCGCGCACCCGGACGAAACTGCCGGGAACGGTGCCGCCGAAGGTCCAGAACAGGTAATCAACCCCGTCGGCCAGCCGCTTCACCAGTTCGCGCACTTCCAGGTGGACGACCACGCGGGCCGGGTAATCGCGCGTGATCGGGGGAGGCACGTTCGGCGGCGAGGTCAGCACCGCCTGTTCGACCGGCAGACCCGTGTCCGGCACGACCCCCCGGGCGGTGCTGGGATCGGCCGGCGCGGGGTCGGCGACGGCGGGGGGCGTGACCGGAGCGACGGCCTCAGCGTCCGCCGCGACCGCGATGACCGCGCTGGTCACGGTGCCAGCGCCGACGAGCAGGGCGCGCACCGGGGCGTAGCCCAGGACGCCGATGCCGACCGCGAGCAGGCTGTTCGCGGCCAGAAAACTCAACCGCGAATTGCGCCTAAGCTTTGAGAGTATCGAGGACGCGCTTTTCATTTGCGTCCCCAGTCTAGCGACCCACCGCGGCACCGCCTTGATGCGGATCAATGCCCCCGGGGAAGATTAGCCCGGCCAGACCGTCGCCACCACGATCACTAATACGCCCCCGAAAACCGCCTCGGTCAGGCCCAGCCGGGTCGCCGGCCAACGGGGAGCAGCCGGTCCCAGCAGCACCATGGTGCGCAGGCACATCAGCACGCCAAACCCCGCGGCCACCCATGGCGCCAGACCGATCCGGGCCAGAAAGACGAAGAGCGCCAACGCGCCGATGGTCGCGGACACGGCCGGCCAGCGCGCCACCCTCCGCCCTTTGGCGCGGCGCAGGTAGGTGCGGAGCGTCAGGACCGTGGGCAGGGAGCGGCCCGCCATCACCCCGGCGAGGGCCAGGGCGGCTGCCGTGTGCCATCCCGCCACCGAGGCCAGCGCCGCCGGCATCGCGGCAAAGGCCACCGCGCCGGCGATCTCCGCCGCCTCTTCGCGTCCCTCGCCGCGCGAATCGAACCACACAAACGCCATCCCGGCGGGCAAGGCCGGCAGCAACGGCCACAGACGCTCCAGGGCGGACCAGTGCGCCGCCAGCCATCCGCCCGCCAGCGCCCACGTCGCAAAAACGCCGATCCAGCCCCACGCCGGCGACCTCCGGGGGTCGGCCCCGGCCCCCAGCACCAGCTTCACCGGTCGCCGGAGAAAGAACACCGCCATGGCGGACGCACCCAACGCGGTACCGGCCCGCGACGGCGCCGCGATCAATCCCAAGACCAGCGGCTCCAGCGCGAGCGACCAACTGCCGTGCTCCCGCGGCCAGAAGACGCGCATGACCGCCCGCCAGTCGTGGCGTCCGGCGGACGTGGCGTTATCGGTACCAGGAGTCATGAGCGGGACCGGATCCGTGGGTCCGGACCGGCATTCTGCGGCAAAACGCGGCGCGCGTCCATGATCCGGCTCAATGGTCCGTCCGGCGCCACCCGG
Source organism: Opitutaceae bacterium (assembly GCA_046704925.1). Lineage (GTDB taxonomy): Bacteria > Verrucomicrobiota > Verrucomicrobiia > Opitutales > Opitutaceae > Fen-1467. The sequence continues at coordinate 3,993 of JBJKRD010000358.1, forward strand.
AGCGGACCCGCCCCCGGCCGGGATCGCCCCGACCGCGGCGGCCGGCGATGACGTTCCGGGA
>JBJKRD010000359.1:0-6006 GCA_046704925.1 Opitutaceae bacterium
AGCCAGGATGAGCGCCACAACGCTTGCGGCATACCGCAACCATGCCGGGCGTTGGCGGCGCCGGCGGAGCCACCAGCTCACCAGCCCCTTCGACAGCGGCTGGCCGGCCGGTCTGGGCTGCTCCGCCGCGGGCACCTCGCCGGCCAGCAGCCGCGTAATCCGCGCCGCCAACTCGGAGGGAGTTTCGTCGAGCCGGAGGCGGGTCCACTGTACCTCCCGGAACCGGTCCGGCACCCGGGCGGTGGCGTCGGGGACGTCGCCGATGACGATGGGGAAAAGAAAGGGCAGATCGTCCGCCATCAGATGCGAGCGGTCGACGGCCAGCTTCCACTCGAGGCGGAAGTAGCCCTCGGGCCGGCGCTGCGTGTTGGCCGAGATGACCGGCACGAACAGCGCGCATGCCTTGATCTGCCGGCGGATCTGCTGGTCCCAGGCGTCGCCGCCGCGCAGTTCGCTCTGATCGAACCAGACTTCGACCCCGGCGGCGCGCAGGGCCTCGGCGAAGCGGCGGGCCGCCGCCGCGTCCTGCGAGGCGTAGCTCAAAAACACGGCTTTGCCTGGGTCGCTCATGGCTGGGCCTGCGGGGCTGGCCGCGCCGTGGTCCCGCAGCGCGGGCCGAAGGCGGGCGGGGCGCAGGACCAGAAGGCTGCTTTGGCTGCGTTGCTCATTGGCAAACTTCGTGCCGCCGTCCGTCCTCAGTGCGAGGGCACCTTCACCTCAAACGAAATCGCCGCGAGTTGCTCGGGGGCCTTGCCGATCCGGCGCAGGAATGGCAGCCAGCGGGAGTCGCCCTTGATCGAATCGAACTGCCAGATCCACGGCGTGTCTCCGAGGCCCGGGTCCTTGTACTCGACCGCCTTGTCCAGCCAGGCGTACGCGAGGTCCGTCTCGCCGCGGAAGGCGTGCACGTAGGCGATGTTCCACGCGGCATCGGCTTCGTATTTCGCGATGTGTTCGGCGAGGGCCGCGTCGGACTTTGCGTGGTCGCCGAGGGCGTGGAAGACGATCGCGAGGCCGTCCAGCCGCCAATTCTCGGAGGGTTCCAGCAGGATCTCCGCCAGCGCCGCCTTGGTGTCGCCTTTGCGCAGCAGCGCCATGCCGACGGTGTAGTGGGTCTGGCTGCGCCCCGGACTCAACCGCAGCGCGGTCCGCCCGCTGGCGATGGCCTCGTCGAAGCGGCCCAGCCGGAAATAGGAACCGCAGAGCCGGGCATAGCCCATGGGATTCACCGGATCATGGGCGGCGATGTATTCGCCGATCCGGGCGCAGAGCTCGAGCCGGCCGAGGGCCCGCGCCAGGAAGACGGCCTGCCCCAGGGTGTCGATGTTGGCCGGATCCAGGGCCAGCGCGCGCTCGAAATGCCGCGCCGCGGCCGCCGGGTTCGCCTCAAACCGATCTGCCAGCATGCCGAGGGTTGCGTGAGCCCCGGCCAAGTCGGGATCGGTGGCCAGGGCCCGGCCCACCGCTTCGCGCGCCAAACGCCCTCCCTCCTTGTTCGAGAGGATGCCGTCCGAGGTTTGGGTGAATCGGCAGCGGGCCGTTTCCACCCAGGCCGGGGCGAGGCTGGGGTCGATTTCCAGGGCTTGCCGGAAAAGCGCGACCGCCTGTTCGAGGGCCTCCGAGGTGTCGTGACGGGCGATCTCGCGCCCTTGGAGATAGAGCGCGTACGCCTCGGGGCGGTAGGTTTTCTGCTTGGGGGCCGCGCCGAGCAGGGTGACCTTGAGCTGGGCGACCACGGCGGCTGCGATCTCGTCCTGCACGGCGAAGATATCGTCCAGCGTGCGGTCCCAGGTGTGCGACCAGAGGTGGTAGCCGTCGGCCGCATGGACCAACTGGGCGGTGACCCGGACCCGGTTGCCGGCCTTGCGCACGCTGCCCTCGAGCAGGTGCGCGACGTTGAGCTTCCGGGCGATTTCCTGCAGCTCCACGTGCTGGCCCTTGAAGAAGAACGACGAAGTGCGGGCGGCGACCCGCAGCTCCGGCAGTTGCGCGAGGAGATTCATGAGCTCCTCGGCGATGCCGTCCGAGAAATACTCGGGCTCATTGTCGGGCGACATATTGGTGAACGGCAGCACCGCGATCGACTTGGGGTCGGGCGCGGCGCCGGCCCCGACGGGCGGCGCACTCGCGGCCGGAGCGGCCCGGGGGCCGGGCGCCCGGGGCGCCTGCAGGAGGCGCTTCACGTTTTCGACAAACTCGGCCGAGGGCACGCCGCCGACGAGACGGGTGAATTGCGCCCGCAGGAACTGGTCGGGCACGTCGGCCTCCGCTTCCGGGGTTCCGTCGGTGATGAGCGGCACGAGGTAGGCGCGATTCTCCGACATGTCTTGCGTGCGATCCACGGCCAGCTTCCATTCCCGCCGGAAATAGCCCTCGCCGCGGGCCTGGGTGTGGGCGGAGACGATGGGCAGGAAGAGCGCGCACTCGCGGATTTGCCGGCGGATCCTGGCATCCCAGGCATCGCCGCCGCGCAGCTCGCTCAGGTCGAACCACACCTCGACGCCGAAGGCGCGCAGGGCGTCGGCGATACGCCGCGCGGCTTCGCCGTCCTCGCGGGCGTAGGAAAGAAAGACAGCCTTGGATTCACTGGACATGGCGTATCTGGCCTCTGGTCACTCTGATTCTAGCTCTTTGCGCAACGCCCGGCGGAACGCCCGACGTGTTGGGGGCGAACCCCGTCCTGCCTGGGTAAATGGGTTCGACGTCATCTATAGGGCGCAACCCGCCTTCGTCGCGTCGTTCGTAGTGTGATTCGTCCGCTCGGATTCCTCGGTTACCTGCAAAATGTCTCGCCGGCTAGGGGGCTGGCGCGGCGACCTTCTCGGCGGCCCTGATTTCCGCCCAGGTCGGCACCCGCCAGATTTGCAGGGTTTCGTTGCCGTCCAAGGCGCCGAGACAGTTGCCGTCGGCCGAGAACGCGGCCGAGTAGAACTGGGCTCCCTTTGCGGGCAGCGTCAGCGTTTCGCTCCAGTTGTTGGTGTCCCAGAGTCTCATGCCGGTAAAGGCGTCGGCAACCAGGAGCCGTCGGCCGTCGGGTGAATAATCGACGGCATAGGCCGCATTGCGAAAATCCGCGAGCGTCGCCTCGGTCCGGCCGCTGCCGGCGTTGAAGATTCGCACAAGTCCCAGATAACTGGAAACCGCAAGCTGACGACCATCCGGGGAAGGGGCGCAGTCGTTTCCTTCCACGAGATCGAAGTTGCCGGTTTTGGTGCGTTGTTCGGCCAGGTTTCTGACCACTGAGCCGTCCCAGACAAAAGCGACGCATGAACGCTGGTCCGGCAGCAACGCGATCGCACCCGATGCATTCAAGTCGGCCGGCCACGACTGGACTTCGCGGCCCGACGCCAGATCCCAGATGCTGATTCGGTTGATTTGATTGCCGGGTTCAACCCCGTACAGCACCACGCGGCGATCGTCGGCGAGAAAGCCCAGCGGAAGTGCCGGTCTCCCGGCTTCCACGGCAAATGAGTGCGCCCGCCCCCGCCGTTGCAGGTCCCAAAGGATTACCTCGCCCTGGGCGCTGCCCTGCGCCAGCCAATGGAGATCGCGAGAAAAGCGAATCCTGGCAAACACCGTGGAATAGAAGGGTGCGGTATTCTTTTTCCCGGTTTGCAGGATTACCTCGCGCTGTCCGAAATCCCGGCCGGACCAGCGCACCACGTCGCCGTTGTCATCAAAGGTGACGACCGACTGCGAGTCGGCCGCGAAACGCCACGCCCCGATCCTGGCGTTCAGGGTCACATAGGCCGGTTCGGCGGCGGCGGCCGACAGGTCCCACAGGCAGACGGTCCCATCCTTGCCGCCGCTCACCACGGTGTGCCCGCCCGGAACCAGGGCGACGCGCCACACCTCGGAGCGGTGGCCGAGCAGGACTTTCTCGCACGTGCGCGTGGCCACGTTCCAGATCCGGATCGATTGATCGACATTCGCCGCCACCAGCCGTCTTCCGTCCGCCGAAAAAACCAGATCGGCGGCGTACCCCTGCGCCCCTTGGAGGGTGCCGAGGGCCCGATGCGTGGCGATGTCCCACAGATCGATTTGGTCGCCGTGGTTGACGGCCAGCGTGTTGCCATCGGGCGATAGGGCCACCGAATAGAACAGGAATGTCTGGTCCGTCCCAGGCAGCGACCAGATGGGGGCGCCGGTGCGCAGGTCGATGACGTGCACGGTACCGGTGCTCGCCACCCAGGCCGCCCGCGTCAGATCCGGCGTGGCGGAAAAGGGAACGACCACGTCCGGACCGCGGAGGTTAGCCGGATAGGACGCCAGTTGTTTGCCGGAGGGGATCGACCAGAGGAAGATTGCATTTACGCTCGCGCTGGCGGCAACCAACTCGTGTCCGTCCCGGGAAAACGCGAGGCCGCGGCAACTCCCGGGGAACGGGATTTCGCCCACCGTTTTGCCGGTCGCCACATTAAACAGCCGGACACCATTGCTTTTATACTCGGTGGCAGATGGCAAATCTGACGAATAGGCGAGCAAGGGCCCGGCCGGGGAAAACGCCGCGTGCGTGCCGATCGCGTCGGGTTCAAGATGATAAACCTCCTTCCTGGCGGAGAGGTTCCAGATGGAGAGACCGCCGCGGTGCACCTCGCCGATCGCCAGCCAGCGGCCGTCGGACGAGACCGCGAGCGAACTGATTTCATATGGTTTCTCGCAGAGTGTCGTGTGGGCATTCCCGCGCGATTGCGCCCAGAGATAGCGCCACTCCCATCCGCGCAAGTCCCGCTGGCCCGCCGCCGGAAGATGGGCGTCGAGCAGGTCGCGCACGCGCCCGATGTTGCCGGCGGCGAGCGCCTGGCCTGCCACGTTCATGTCGGAGTCGTAGGCGGTTCGTCGCGCCGCGAGCTCGGCGGCGCGGGCGTGGCGCTCGGCGGTCCGGGCGGCGCGTTGTTTGATATACCCGAAAACCGCTCCGCCGGTCGCGATCACGCAGAGAATCGCCGCACCGAGGCCCAGGATCCGGGCATTCCACATGGCGCGCCGGGTGGCGGCCTCGCGCGCCTCCGTCTCCCGGGCGCGGCGTTCGGCGGCCTCGGCGGCCTCCCGCTCGCGCCGGACGTCGCGGCTGGATTTCACGACGCCGCAAAGCACGTCGTGGGTCAGCTCCACCCGGCGGACGTCGAGGCGCTCCTCGATGCGCAGGAGGCGGCGGTCGACGAGCTGCCGCAGGGCCTCCGGGGCACCGGCCGCGGCGAAGACCTTGCGCACCCGCTCCTCCGCCACGCTCTCGCGGAAGCCCGAGTCGGTCAGCAGCACGTCCTCGACGAAGTGCCGCACGGCGGCGGGCTGGTCGGCCAGCGAGCGCTCGTAGAACTCCGCGAGGATGGTGTCGCGCGAGCCGGCGAGCAGGCCGGCGGAGATTTCCGCCTCGCCCCGGCCGAGGCGGACGTCGTTCAACTCGCGGCAGATCAGGCTGAGGAGCGACGGCTCGACCTCGGCGCCGGCGAGGTCGGCCCCGCCCGCGACGAAGCGCACGATCGCCCCGGCCACCGCCTCGCTCACGAGGTGCGGCGCCGGCGACCGCACCGCTGCGACGGCCTGCGGGCCGGTCATGCGGGCCAGCCGCATGCGGTTCTGGGTGACCGACGGCATCTGCGCCTTGAGGGCCTCGAGAGGCGCCAGGTAATCCTCGCGCAGCGAAATGAGAATCCGGTAATCGGCGCGCGCGAAGTCGAATTTCCCGGCGTCGGCCTCGTCGCGGTCGATCCGCTCCTCGAGGGCGGCGGGCGGGCGGTTCTCGACCAGGTCGGCCAGCTCGGCGATGAATTCGTGCGCGCGGCGTCGGCCGGCGTCGTCGGTCTGCGCGAGGGTGAAGATCTCCTCGAACTGGTCGAAGATGAGGAGCGGCGTCAGGGTGCGCCCCGCGGCGTCCCGGAGGACGTCGTCGCGGTGATGGAGGAATTCCCAGAGCGACTCGCCCTCGACGGCGGCGCCGGTCTGCGCCCAGGTGCCGGCCGCGCGCGTGGCCCGGAAGACCGCGCGCTTGATCTGCTCCGCGGG
>JBJKRD010000360.1:0-4511 GCA_046704925.1 Opitutaceae bacterium
CGAGCGAGGCGCCGCCGCCGGTGGAGCAGTGCGTCACCTTGTCGACCACTTTGAATTTCTTCGCGGCGGTCGCGGTGTCGCCGCCGCCCACGACTGTGACGGCCCCGCGGGCGGTCGCCGCGGCCACCGCCTCGGCCATGGCCCGGGTGGCGTTGGCAAATCGGGCAAACTCGAACACGCCCGGCGGGCCGTTCCAGATGATGGTCTGGGCTCGGCCGATGACCTCGCCGTACAGCGCGATCGATTTCGGACCCGCGTCGAGTCCCATCCAGCCGGCCGGGATGCCGGCGCTGTCGTCGGCCGGACGCGTGTCGGCGTCCTCCGCAAAGCGGTTGGCGCAGACGAAATCGACCGGGAAATGCAGCTTCACCCCGCGGGCCTTCGCCTTGGCCGCCAGCTCGGGCACCGTCTTCGCGCCCTCCGGATCGAACAGGCTGTCGCCGATCGCCATGCCGTCCAGGATCTTCTTGAAGGTGAAGGCCATGCCACCGCCGATGATGATCTCGTCGGCCCGGTCCAGCAGGTTGTTGATCAGCGGAATCTTGTCCGCGATCTTCGCGCCGCCGAGGATGGCGAGCAGCGGGCGCCGGGGCGACTGCAGCACGCTGTCGAACGCCTTGAGTTCGGCCTCCATCAGGAAGCCGGCCGCCTTCCGCGGCAGGTTGACACCGACCATCGACGAATGGGCGCGGTGCGCCGTGCCGAAGGCGTCGTTCACGTAGACATCGCCGAGGCGCGAGAGGCTGGCGCGGAAATCCGCGACTTTCTTCGGGTCGGCCTTGAGCGAGGTGCCGTCCTCGTTCTTCACCTTGCCCTCCTCCTCGATGTGGAAGCGGAGGTTCTCGAGCAGCACCACGTCCCCGGGCCGGAGCGTGCCGGGGGTGCACGCCTGCTCCACCGCAGGTCCGACGCAATCCGGCAGGAATTTCACCGGCCGGCCCAACAGTTCCTGCAGCTTGGCCGCCACGGGCTGCAGGCTAAACCGGGGCAGCGCCCGGCCGTCCGGACGTCCCAGGTGGGACATCAAGACCACGGACGCGCCCTTTTCGAGCGCATACTTGATCGTCGGCAGCGCCGCGACGATGCGCTGCGGGTTGGTGATCGCGCCGGTCGTCTTGTCCTGGGGCACGTTGAAGTCAACGCGCATCAGCACGCGCCGGCCGGCAAGGTCGAGATCGCGGATGGATTGATAGGCGGGCATGGAAGTGGAAGCAGTAAGCTATAAGCGGTAAGCGCCAAGCTGTTCAAGCCGCGGAGCGAAAACTCCGGGCCCGGGGGCGCAGGCGGAGCAAGCCCCGAATGCAGGGGGAAGCCACCCACCGGGAACGCGCCGGGTGGCACGCCCTCCGTCGAAAGCTCGCTTGCGAACGTTGGCCGGCCGCCGACGAGCTTCCGACGCACGCGACGGCGCTAGAGGCTGCCGGCGACCTTCTTGAGCAGGTCGACGCAACGGTTGCTGTAGCCCCACTCGTTGTCGTACCAGCTCACGAGCTTGAAGAATTTTGGATTCAGTTCGATCGAGCTGCCGGCGTCGAAGATCGACGAATGCTGGTCGTGGATGAAGTCGCTCGACGCCACCTCCTCGTCGGTGTAGGCGAGGATGCCCTTGAGGTAGGTTTCGCTCGCCTTCTTGAGCGCGGCCTTGATCTCGGCGAGCGAGGTGGCCTTGGTCGTCTTGAAGGTGAGATCGACGACGGAAACGGTGGGGGTCGGCACGCGGAACGACATGCCGGTGAGCTTGCCCTTCATCTCCGGCAGCACGAGCGCCGTGGCCTTGGCCGCACCGGTCGAGGAGGGAATGATGTTGATCGCGGCGGAACGTCCACCCTTCCAGTCCTTCCGCGAGGGACCGTCGACCGTCTTCTGGGTCGCGGTGTAGGAGTGGATCGTCGTCATGAGGCCCTCTTCGAGGCCGAAGCCCTCCTTGAGCATGACGTAAACGATCGGCACGAGGCAGTTGGTCGTGCACGACGCGTTGGAGATGATGCGGTGCTTCGCCGCATCGTACTTGCTGTCGTTCACGCCCATGACGATCGTGATATCCTCGCCCTTGGCGGGCGCGGAGATGATCACCTTCTTCGCCCCGGCGGAAAGGTGGCCGGCCGCCTTCTCCGCGGCGGTGAACAGGCCGGTGGACTCGATCACGAGCTGCACCCCCAGCCTGGCCCACGGCAGCTCGGCGGGCGTCTTGGCGCTGACCACCAGGATGTCCTTCCCGTTGACCACGAGGATGTCATCCGCCTCCTTGTCCGGCGCCGACTTGCGCGAGGCGACCGTGCCGCGGAAACGGCCCTGGGTGGAGTCAAACTTGAGCAGATAAGCCAGGTTGTCCGCCGGGACGATATCGCCGACGGCGACCACATCGAAGGTCGAGCCCAGCAGGCCCTGCTCCACCAGCGCGCGGAAGACAAGACGGCCGATGCGACCGAAACCGTTGATTGCGACTTTAACTGCCATGGTTCTCTCCGTTTCTGTTTATTCGAGTGATGTTCTGATTCAGGTGAAGGCGCGGTCGCGTGACCGCAAACCCATCGAGTGAAGAGTGGCGCCCCGGCTTTGGCAAGTGCGATGCACGCACAGCCGTCCGCATTTCTTGCGCGGACCTGTCACCGGCTATTCCACCGCCCACAAGCCGCAGCCGAGCCCGGGGACGTACAGCTGTTCGCCGACCCGGAGCGTCGGCTCATGGTCGCCGCCGTCGAAGAAGCGCTCGTGGTCCGCCAGCTGCCGCCACGCGGCGCGGGAGACGTCGCCGAGCGGGATCTCCACGTCGCGGAGCGTGGGATTGACCGCGAAGAGCAGGCGCGACGGGCCCTGGCTGCCGTCGGCGTTGTACACGACCGCGCCGGCCGTCGAATCGGGCGCGGCGAAGAACCGGAAGAAACCCTCCCCGGGCCGGGTGTACTGCCGCAGCAGGCGCCCGCGCTCGCTGAGGCGGAAGGCGATCCAGCCCGCAAAATAGGCGTGGGTGGCCGGAAACCGGTAGAGGCGCCGGTAGTCGAGCACGTTGAGATCGCCGCGCTCATAGGTGTTGTTCACGCCCTGCTTTGAGCGGAGGAAATCCTGACCCGCGGCCAGCATGGGCATCCCGATCGAAGCCAGCAGGATCGCGCCCATCAGGTGGCTGCGACGGCAGTCGTTCAGCGTCGGGTGGTAGCCGTTGCCGTCGCCGTTCTCGGTGATGTTGTCGATCCAGGTCCGGTCGTCGTGCGACTCGGTGTAATTGACCGTCTGGGCCCGCCAGCTCGCAAAAAGTTCCGGCGAGCCCTGCAAAAAATACCCGAACTGTTCCCAAGTCCCGCCGCCGCGCACGTATTCCCGCAGAAAGTTCCGGTAGCCGTCGTTCCAGGAGGCGTAGCCCGTCGGCCGGAGATCCTGCGCGATGTGGCCGCGGAAGCTCCACGGCTCGGCGATCAGCACGATGTCGGGCTTGATGCGCTTGAGGGCGGTCTCGATTTCGCGCAGCAGCTCGAGACCGAGCAACTCCGCCAGGTCGAACCGGAACCCGTCGACGCCGTACACCTCGACCAGGTGGATCAGGCTGTCGATCACCAGCCGCCGGGTCATGGCCGCCTCCACCCGCGCGTCGTTGCCGCAGCCGCTCCAGTTGGCCAGCGTGCCGGCGCCGTCCTGCTCGAAATAATAGAGCTTGTCGACGTGCATCAGGTGCGCCGGCACCCCCACGTGGTTGTAGACGACGTCCAGCACGACCGCGATGCCGCGCCGATGGAACGCCGCGACCAGTTCCTGCAATTCCCGCACCTGCGTCGCCCGGGTCGGGTCCACGGCGTAGGCGCTCGCCGGCGCAAACCAGTTCACCGGCATGTAGCCCCAATGGTAGGCGTCCGGCGTCGGGCTGTCGAACTCCAGCACGGGCTGCAGTTCGACGGCGTTCACGCCCAGCCGCGCGAGATGAAAATCGGGGCTCTCGACCCACTTCCGGAGCCCGGTGAAGCCGCGGCGCTCGACCGGCTCCACCGGCACCGGGGCCATGGCGGTCAGGTCGCGCACATGGGCCTCGGCGATGACGAGATCGTGCCACGCTGGCGTGCGAAATCCGCGGTCGGCCGGCGCAAGCTGGCGGCGGTCGAGCACGACCCCCGGACCCTCGCGACCCAGGGCGGCGAGGGCATACGGATCCAGGATGCGCTGCTGCGGATCAAACCGGCCGAAGTCGTTCCGCGGGCCGTCGAGCGTGTACCAGTAGTACCAGCCGTGCAGGTTGCCCTCGAGATGCGCCTCCCAGGCGCCGTCGCTGCGGCGGTCCATGTCATAGCGGCTGGCGCCATCCGGCGAGCCGGCATCGTCCGTCACCCACAGCCGCACCCAGCGGGCCCGGGGGGCGAAGAGCCGGAATGTGGTGGTGGTGTCGCGGTTCACCTGCGCGCCCAGCGGCACATGGCTCTTGAGTTGGAAAAAGAACCGTCCCGGCCGCAGCCGCACCGCCCCGTCGTCCGGCTCACGGGCCCCGCGCATCGCCAGCGCCGCCCCGAGGTCGACGGGTCGGGCGG
>JBJKRD010000361.1:0-13659 GCA_046704925.1 Opitutaceae bacterium
CGTCCTTTCCCCGGTTGCCCGGGATTATCCCAGTCGCGCCCTCCGCAGGTTTTTCATGCCCGCGGCACTTCGACTGTTCCATCAAAGAACGCGGTCACCGTGGTCGCGCATGGGACCGAAGTCACGACTTTGTTTTGCACAAGTTATTAACAGGTCGCGGCGGTGAGTAACTTGGCAACAACCTTGTCCACCGATTATTGACCGACGCCCAAGAAACGCATTTGACACGGGTTGCGAACGGCGGCGAGTTGCCCGAATTCAGTGCCGTCTCCGGCCGCTGCTCCGCGCCCATGTCCCCCCGCGACCTGCCCATCTACACCCTGGAGGACGCCATCGTCGACGGCGTGCGGAGCTCCGGGCGTCTCCTCATCCAGGCGCCGACGGGCTCGGGCAAATCGACGCAGGTGCCGCAGATCCTGCTGCGGCAGGGGTTGCTGGGCGACGGCCAGGTGGTCATCCTGCAACCCCGGCGGCTGGCGACGCGGCTGCTGGCGCGCCGGGTGGCGGAGGAACTTGCCACCGGGCTCGGCCAGGCGGTCGGCTATCAGATCCGACTCGACTCGCGGGTGTCCGCCGCGACACGCATCCGCTTTGTCACCGAAGGCGTGCTGCTGCGGCAAATGTCGTTCGAGCCGTCGCTGCCCGGCGTGCAGGCGATCATCTTCGACGAGTTTCACGAGCGGCACCTTTACGGGGACATCGGCCTCGCGCGGGCGTCGCAGCTCCAGCAAAGCCGGCGGCCCGACCTGAAACTGATCGTGATGTCCGCGACCCTCGACGTGGGGGCGCTCCGGGAATACCTGGCTCCGTGCACCGTGCTGACCTCGCCGGGGCGGACCTATCCCGTCGCCATCGAGTACCTGCCGCGGGCCGTGGACTTTGAGCACGATCCGGTGTGGGAGGTCGCCGCGCGCGAGTGCGCGCGGATCGCAGGCGGCACGGTCGGCGATTTGTTGGTGTTCATGCCCGGGGCCTACGAGATCGGCCGCACCGTCCAGGCGGTGCAGGCGGAGAAGGCGCTGCGGGATTTTGTCGTGCTGCCCCTGCACGGCGAACTGCCGCCCGAAGCCCAGGACCGTGCGGTGGCCCGCTACGACGCCCGCAAGGTCATCGTGTCGACCAACGTCGCCGAAACCTCGTTGACGATCGAGGGCGTGACCGCCGTCGTGGACAGCGGCCTGGCCCGGATGGCGCGCTACGACCCGCTGCGCGGCATCAACACGCTCCTGAGGGAGAAGATCACCGTGGCCGCGGCGGACCAGCGGGCCGGCCGGGCCGGGCGGACGGCGCCGGGCCGGTGCGTTCGTCTCTGGACTGAGCGGGAACACGCACGCCGGCCGGCCCATGAGCTGCCGGAGGTGAAACGTCTCGACCTGGCGGAGGTGGTGCTGACGCTCAAGGCGGCGGGCATCGACGACCTGCGGAGCTTTCCCTGGCTGGAGGCCCCGGATCCGAAGGCGCTCGAGCGCGCCGAGATGTTGCTGGAGGATCTGGGGGCGGTGCGGCGGGCGGCAACAGCCGGTCTCGATGGGGCCGCCCCCGGGGCGACGGTTCCGGCCCCGGCGACCGGCGCGCGCATCACCGACCTCGGCCGGCGGATGCTGCGGTTCCCGATGCATCCCCGTTATGCGCGCATGTTCCTGGCCGGTGAGGAACTGGGCTGCGTGCGGCCGGTGGCCCTGATGGCCGCCCTCACGCAGGGGCGGAGCTTCCTGCTGCGCGGCGTCGGACGCGAGGTGGAGGCGCGGCGGGCGGAGATTCTGGGCGACGAGCACGAGTCGGACTTCTTCCTGCTGATGCGCGCCTGGCGCTATGCGGACCGCGCCAACTACTCGCTGGACGCCTGCCGGGGCCTGGGCGTGCACGCCCAGGCGGCCCGCCAGGTGGGCCCGCTGTTCCGGCAGTTTCTCGAGATCGCCGCGGACGAGGGGCTCGACATCGGCGAGCGTCGCGTTGAGGGCGCCGCCGTCCGCCGCTGCGTGCTGACCGGGTTCTCGGACCACGTGGCGCGGCGGCTCGATGGCGGCACGCTGCGCTGCGAGATGGTGCACGGGCGGCGCGGACACCTGGTCCGCGAAAGCGGCGTGCAGGAAGCGCCGCTGCTCGTGGCCGCCGAGGTCACGGAAATCGAGGCCCGCGGCGAAGTGGCGGTCCGCCTGAGCCTGGCAACGGCGATCGACGAGCGCTGGCTGGCGGAACTCTTTCCCGGGGATTACGGCGAAGCCTCGGGGCCGGTCTACGATCCGGCCACCCGGCGGGTCGTGGCCCGGCGCGAACGCCGGTTCCGCGACCTCGTGCTCGAGACCAAACCGACCGCGGATGCGCCCGACGCGGGCGCCGCCGCCGCCCTGCTGGCGCGGGAGGTCGTGGCCGGGCGCATCGTCCTGACGGAGTGGACCGAGGCGGTGGAGCAGTGGATCCGGCGGGTCAACGGCCTGGCCCGCTGGTTTCCGGAACTGGGCGTGGCGCCGATCGCGGAGGCGGACCGGGTGACGCTGATCGAGCAGGTGTGTTACGGGGCTGTCGGCGCGCGGGAACTGAAGGACAGGCCGGTGCTGCCGGTGCTGCGCGGATGGTTGTCGCCCGAACAGTTGGCGGCGCTTGACCGGCTGCTCCCGGAGCGGGTGGAGATGGCCAACGGGCGGCGATCCCACCTGACGTATCACGCCGACGGGCCGCCGGTGCTCTCGGCGCGGATCCAGGAGCTGTACGGCGTCGCCGGACGGTTCACGCTCGGCCACGGCCGCGTCCCGGTGCGCATCGAGGTGCTGGCGCCGAACCACCGGCCGATCCAGGTCACGGACGATCTCACCACGTTCTGGCGCGACATGTACCCCAAGGTGAAGGCCGAGCTGGCCCGCAAATATCCGCGGCACGAGTGGCGCTGACGACGCGCGGGGGCGCGACGGCGGCCGCCGCGTCAGCCGCGGCGTTTGCGCCCGTTCTTGGGCTCGATGTTGAGGTAGGTCTTGGCGAGCATCTGCGACTCGTAGAACTCAAGCCAGCGGATGCCCTCGCGGGGCTTCACCAGATCGCGGCGCGTCGCATGGTCGATCTGCTGCTTCATGCTCCGGCACAGCGCCTCCTGCTGGTATTGCACCCCCTCAATGACGTCGGCCACCCGGCTGCCGGCGATGGCCTCCTCAATATAGAAGCCGTTCGGCTCGTCGTCCTCGAGGAAGACGTGGATCTCGTTCACCCGGCCGAAGAGATTGTGCAGGTCGCCCATGATGTCCTGGTAGGCGCCGGTGAAGAAGATGCCGAGGTAATACGGTTTGCCGTTGAGGGGATGGACGGTCACGTACTCCTTGACGTCCTGCAGGTCGATGAAGCTGTCGATTTTGCCGTCGGAGTCGCAGGTGATGTCGACGAGAATCGCATTGACCGACGGCCGTTCGTTAAGCCGGTGCAGCGGCGCGATCGGGAAAAGCTGCTTGAGCGCCCAATGATCCAGGAGGGACTGGAAGACGGAGAAATTGCAGACGTATTGGTCGGCAAGGTGCCGCTTCAGATCGTGCAGTTCCTCCGGTTGGTAGCCCTTGGTGGCGCCCTCCCGGTCAACCTGCTCGCAGATCTGCCAGAAGATCGCCTCGGCGGCGGCCCGGTTCTCGATGTCCAAGTAGCCGAGATTGAAGAGTGAGATCGCCTCCTCCTTCTTCTGGATGGCGTCGTGGTAGCGCTCGAGGCGACCGAGGCGGGCCCGGTTTCTCAGGAGCACCTCCAGGTCGGTGACGACCTTGTGCTTGACCTTCGGCTGGTGCTGCTGCCCGAGCGATTCGCGCTTGTTGATGCGTTCGAACACCTCGATCACCAGCATCGAGTGCTGCGCGGTGACGGCGCGGCCGCTCTCGCTGATGAGGTCGGGCTCCGGGACGCCGGCCCCGCGGCAGATCTCGCGGACATTGAAGACCACGTCGCGCGCGTACTCCTCGAGCGAGTAGTTCATCGACGACTCGAAATTCGTGCGGGAGCCGTCGTAATCGATGCCCAGGCCGCCGCCGACATCGAGGTAGCCCATCGGGAAGCCCGTCTTCGCCAGCTGGCAGTAGAGCCGGGTGGCCTCGATCACGGCGTTCTTGATCGTGATGATGTTGGGCACCTGGGAGCCGACATGGAAGTGCACCAACCGCAGGCACTGGGTCAGCCGGGCCTGGCGGAGCTTCTCAATCGCGAAGAGGATTTCGGCGGTGTTCAGGCCGAACTTGGCGTTGTCGCCGGTCGAAAGGGCCCAGCGGCCCTCGCCGCGGGTGAGGAGCTTGGCGCGCAGCCCGATCAACGGCTTGACCCCCGTCTCGGCCGACAGCCGGATGATGCTGTCGAGTTCGGAAAGCTGTTCCACGACGATGATGACGCGCTTGCCGAGTTTGCGCCCGAGCAGGGCCAGCCGGATGTAATCGTCGTCCTTGTACCCGTTGCAGATGATTAGGCGCTGGTTGCTCTCGTGCATGGCGAGGGCGATCATCAGCTCGGGCTTGGAGCCCGCCTCGAGGCCGTAGTTGTATACCTTTCCCGCCGCAAGGATCTCCTCCACCACCTCCCGCAACTGGTTGACCTTGATGGGAAACACACCGCGGTAGGTGCCCTTGTAGCCCTCGTCCTCGATCGCGCGGGCGAATACCTTGTTGAGCTGGATGACCCGGTGGCGCACCAAGTCCTGGAACCGGATCACCATCGGCGCCTTCAGCCCCATGCCCAGCGCCTCGTGCACCACGTCCATGATGCGGATGCTGCGGCCGTCGGCCAGTGGCTGAACCTGCACGAAACCTTCGCCGTCGACCGAGAAGTGACCGGATCCCCAGCGCTTGAATCCGAAATGTTCCTCGGATTGGGCCGCCGACCAGGCGGAGGAAGACTTGCTTTTCAAGGCGGTGGAGGAAGCGCGCTCGCGTGAGCTCTGGGCTTGCTTTTTCGAAGTGGGCTGGAGTTAATCCGCGTTTCTTTTACGAAAAGCCCGCACAAGCAATGATTAAAATGCACTCCCTTGCCGTCTTTCTGCCGTTTGCCCAGCAGAGTGCCCCGGCGTCGCCGACTCCGGGAATGAGTCCGGGAATGGTCCAGCTGCTCTTTTTCGGCCTGTTGTTCGCCGCCATGTGGTTCCTGCTCATTGCGCCGCAGCGCAAGAAACAGAAGGAACACCAGAAGATGGTCAATGCCCTGGCCAACGGCGACGAGATCCTGCTGGCCGGCGGCATCTTCGGCGAAATCACCAGTGTGCGCCCCGACCGCCTGATCGTGCGCATCGGCGACAACACCAAGGTCGAGGTGGACCGGGGTTTCATTCACGCCGTCATCCGCAAGTCCGGCGATGGGGGGGACAAGAAGTAACGCGCCGCGCGGACGCAGGATCGGGCGCGACAGGAGGGCGGAGGCGGCCACGGGCGGCCGGGGAGACCGATTTAACCAAATCACCCAATGTTTAGACAAAACCTCTGGAAGCTGCTGCTCACGCTGGTGCTGATCGTGTGGGCGGTGGCCGAGCTGACCCCGCTCAAGGACCGGCCGTTCGACCAATACATTCAGTCGCAGGTTACCGACCATCCCGCCGAATTCGCCGCCCTGCTGAAGGAGGCGGAGGGGCAGGTGCAGGCGAAACAGGCGCCGTCGGTGTACGTGGCGCTCAAGGACATCGCGGCCGAGCGGAAGCTGGACCTGTCCCGGTTCTTCCCGTCCGCCTTCTCCCCGCGGCTGTTCCCGCCGCGCCTTTACGCCGGGATGCGCCTGGAGTCCTCGCTCAAGAACGTCGAGAAGCGCAATTCGATCCTGCTTGACGCGCTGCTGAAGGGCTCGAAGGGCCGGCTGCAGCTCGGTCTCGACCTCAAGGGCGGCGTCTCCTTCATGCTGGAGGTGCCGCCGCGCACCCTGGCGGGCACGCCCGAAGCCGAACGCAAGGAGAAGCTCACCAAGGCGATCGAGATCATCTCCGCCCGCATCAACAGCCTGGGCGTCGCCGAGCCGGTCGTCCGCCCGGTCGGCGACAACCGCATCGAGGTGGAGCTCCCCGGCGTGTCCACCAAGGACAACCCGGACATCGTCGCCAGCCTCAAGAAGCCGGCCCAGCTCGCCTTCTGCCTCGTCTATCCGAACGGCACCCCCGAGACGATTCCGGCGAGCGAAGCCCCGCCGGGCTACCAGGCGATGACCCTGGAGGAGGAGGATCGCAGCGGGAACACGCATACCAGCGAACTCTATGTCAAACGCATCCCGGAGATGACCGGCGACGCCCTGAGCGAGGCGTATGCGAGCATGGATGAATTCGGGCGGTTCAAGATCCTCCTGAAATTCACCAAGGCGGGCGGGGAGCGCTTCGCCCAGGTCACGCGCGCCATCGCCGAGGAGAACAAACGCACCGGCCGACTGGGCCAGCTCGCGATCGTGCTGGACGGCAAGCTCTATTCGGCCCCCACGGTCCGCGAGGAGATTCCGAGCGGCAACGCGGAGATCACGGGTTCGTTCACGCAGCGCGAGGCGGTGGACCTGGCCAACGTGCTCAACAATCCGCTGGATCTGCCGCTGGAGATCAAGGAGCAGTATGAGGTCGGACCGTCGCTGGCCCAGGACTCCATCGAGAGTGGCGTGCGGGCCTCGATCTACGGCGCCATCTTCGTCGCCGGCTTCATGATCCTCTACTACACGGTGGCTGGCCTCATCGCCGTGATCAGCGTCAGCGTCAACATCCTCTGCGTGCTGGGCGTGCTGGCGAGTCTCGGCGCCACCATGACCATGCCGGGCATCGCGGGCATCGTGCTGACCATCGGCATGGCGGTCGACGCCCATATCCTGATCTTCGAGCGCATGCGCGAGGAGCTGCAGCTCGGCAAATCGCTCACCGCCGCGTTGCACGCCGGCCACGAGAAGGCGCTGACCACCATCGTCGACGCCAACCTGACCACGGTCATCACCTCCGGTCTGATGATCGCGTTCGGCACCGGGCCGGTGAAGGGCTTCGGTATCACCCTCACCATCGGCATCTTCTCGACCATGTTCACCGCGCTCATCGTCAGCCGCATGCTGCTCGAGATCGCCGTCGGCTCGGGCCACCTCAAGAAGATCGTGATGATGAGCTTCCTCCGGCCGCCGAAGATGGATTTTGTGCGCTACGGGAAGGCCTTTTTCATGGCCTCATGGCTGATCGTGCTGACCGGGGTGGTGGCGGTCGCGATCAAGGGCCACCGCATCTACGGCATCGATTTCGCCGGGGGCGACGATGTGACCCTCGCTTTCCAGCAGCGCATCAGCGTCGACCGCATCCGCGGAGCGCTGGAGCAGGCCAGGCTCGGCGACGTCAACCCGATCTACCAGAGCGACCTGAGCGGCGGCCACGAGATGCTGACCATTCAGACCGAAACCGGGAAGGGCGGGACCGCGGCGGAGGCACTGCAGAAGGCGTTTCCGGCCGCGCACTATGACGTGATCGGCACGACCACCATCGGACCTTCCATCGGCAAGGAGATCGAGCTGAATGCGCTCATGGCGCTGGGGCTGTCGATCGTGGGCATCATGCTCTACGTCGCCTTCCGCTTCGAAATCGGCTACGGTGTCGGCGCGGTGGTGGCCACGGTGCACGACGTCCTGATGACGATCGGCATGTTCGTGCTGACCGGGCGCCAGTTTGACGCGCCCATGGTGGCGGCGATCCTGCTGATCGTGGGCTACTCGGTGAACGACACGGTGGTCGTGTTCGACCGCATTCGCGAGGAGCTGAAGACCAATCCCAACGGGACGCTGCGCGATATCATCAATCTCGCGACCAACAAGGTCTTCAACCGCACGATCCTCACCAGCTTGACCACGTTCCTCGCCGCCCTGGCTCTCTACGTGTTCGCCGGGGGCGTGATCAACGACCTGTCCTTCACGTTCCTCGTCGGCGTCGTCACCGGCACCTTCTCCTCGATCTTCATCGCCAGCCCGATCTTCAATTGGTGGCACAAGGGCGACCGGAAGCACGTCGAGGCGCACCACGACATCGCGCCGAAGTACGAGTGGACCGGGGCCAGCCGGGCCTCGCGCTAATCCGCCGGATCGGACGGCGCGCCAGCCAGCCGCGCCCGCAACCGGGAGCGTCGCCCGCCGATCCGATCCCCGCCGCCATGCGTTGGAGATACACGCCGCTCGCCGCCACCGAGGTGGAGGAGCTCAGCCGCCGGCTCCAGGTCAGTCCGATTCTCGCCGAACTGCTGACCCGCCTCGGCATCCGCGATCCCAAGGCGGCGGACCGGTTCCTGCGGCCCGCCCTGGCGGAGTTGGAGGACCCGTTCGCCGTGCCGGGCCTGGCGGCCGGGGTCGCCCGGCTCCGCCAGGCCATTGCCCGCCAGGAGCGGCTGGTCGTGCTGGGCGACTACGACGTCGACGGGGTCAGCAGCACCGCGCTCCTGGTCAGTGTGCTGCGGCGGTTCGGATTGGACCCGCGGTTTGTCGTGCCCCGCCGGCTGGAGGAGGGCTACGGGTTGAGTCGCAGCGCCATCGACCGGGCGCTGGAGGCGGGGTGCCCGGACCTGTTCGTCGCGCTCGATTGCGGCACCAACTCGCATGAGGAAATCGCCTACCTGCGGTCCCGGAACGTCGATGCCCTGGTGATTGACCATCACCGGTCCCGGGAGACGCCGTTCGATGGCGGCATCCTCATCAATCCGCACGTGCATGACGCGGCCCACGGAGCGCCCTGGCGCAACCTCTGCACCGTGGGGCTGGTCTTCAAACTGGTGCACGGGCTGTTGAAGGAGTTGCGGAACGAGAACCATCCGGTGGGCTTCCGCATCAAGCTGCGGGAATATCTGGACCTGGTCGCGATGGGCACCGTGGCGGATCTGGTGCCGCTGGACGGCGAGAACCGCATCCTGGCGCGTCACGGTCTCCGGACGCTCCAGCAGACACAGCGGCGCGGTCTGCGGGCGCTGATGGATGTGTCGGGGCTCAAGCCCGGGCAGGAGATCCAGCCGGTGGACATCTCGTTCCGGCTCGGGCCGCGCATCAACGCCAGCGGCCGTCTGGCCGACGCCGCCCTGTCGGTGGAGCTGATCCTGAGCGACGATGCGGCGTTCTGCGTCGATGCCGCCCACCAACTCGACGGCTTCAACCGCGAACGCCAGGAGATCGAGCGGCAGATCACGGAGGCGGCCGAGCGCATGGTCGAGGAGAAGTATGCCGAGGCTGACGGCATCGTGCTGTTCGACGAGGCGTGGCATCCGGGGGTGGTGGGCATCGTGGCCAGCCGCGTGACCCGCAAGTATCACCGGCCCTGCATCGTCCTCGGCCATGAAAACGGCTTCGCGAAGGGCTCGGGCCGGAGTGTCTACGGGCTGAACCTGGTCGAAATGCTCGGCACCTGCGCCGACCTCCTCACCAGCTGGGGCGGCCATCCCATGGCGGTGGGCGTCGCGCTGCCACGGGAAAACCTGGAGGCATTCCGCGAGCGGTTCTCCGCGGCGATCCGGACGGCGCAGGGCGACCGGCGCAACGAACGGGAGCTGGAGATCTCATCGTGGCTGGATCTGGCCCAGGTGCGGGAGCAACTCCTGGACGAGCTTGATCTCCTGCATCCCTTCGGCCAGGGCAACCCGGAGCCGGTCTTCGGCCTGCGCGGCGTGCGTTTCCGCCAGCGACCGGAGGTCTTTCGGGACCAACACTTCCGCTTCCACCTGGTCAATGCCGGCGGTCACCGCGTCTACGGCGTCGCCTGGAAGCTGGCACACCGGCTGCCGCCGGTCGGCGAGCCGGTGGACTTGGCGGTGCAGCTGGGCTGGAACATCTACAACGATCGCAAATTGCTGCAGATGGAGTTGCTGGACTGGCGGTTGACCGAAACGGACGAACCGCCGGCCGCCGCCGGCGCCGAAATTGCCGCGGACTGACGCGATCAGATTCGCCCACCGGACAAATTCACGCTTGCAGTCCGGTCTGAAAGCTTGCTTTTTTTCGCGTTCCTCCACGCGCCCATAGCTCAACTGGATAGAGCATCAGACTACGGATCTGAGGGTTGAGGGTTCGACTCCTTCTGGGCGCGCCATTTTGCGGGTGGCCGCCGGCCCGGGAAGTCAGGCGGTCTTGGGCAGCAGGGCGCCCAGTTCCACCGGGTGCGGGTGCTTGCGCTTCACCTTCCAGAGCCGCGAGCGCCGCCGCAGCATCCGGTCAAGCTTGTCCACCAGCAGATCGACCGACTTGTGACATTCGTCCGACGCCACGCTGCAATCCAGGTCGGGACCGTGGATGATGATGTGTCCCTTGGCGACGAACGGATTGGCGACGTCGTTCTTGCCATCGTACTCCAGCTCCACCCGGATCCGGACAATGCGCTCCTCGTGACGCAGCAATCGTCCCACCTTCTCGGTCACGTAATATTTGAGCGACGGGGTCAGGTTGAGATGAATGCCGGAGACGATCACGTCGGCGCTGCCAGGGGAGTGGTTCATGATTGTGATTCCTTTCGGGTTGGCTGAATAAAGGCGCGAAAAATGGAACGCTCCACCGCGACGGCCCGCCGTCCGATCCTCCCTCCGTTCGCCTCCGCCCTCGCGGCGGAAGGATCTTCCCTGGCTGGAAAATCGTTCATCGAACTGGGGGAAAACATGCCCGCGATCGGCTGGTTTTTCAACCCTGCTGGCGCGACGGACGGACCGACTTTAGCCGGGCTTAATCCAGGCGCCTGGGGGAATACTCCTAGAGGCGGCGGTTTTCCGGGGGACACGCCGGGGCAGGTATTAGGACTTGTGTCCGCCGAGCCGTTGCCGGCCGGGCCGGCGGAGCCATGAATTTCCCGTTCGGACCCGCGGCGCCGTTGATCGATCCGCGCGATTTCGTCACATGGATTCGGCACGAGGACGAGCGTCTCCTGGTGGTCAACAAGCCGGGGGTGTTCGTCTGTCACCCGTCAAAGAACGGTCCGTGGTCGAGCCTGGTCGGCGCCGCGCGGGAGTATCTGCAACGGCCGACGGTCCATCTGGTGTTTCGCCTCGACCGCGAGACGAGCGGGGTGGTGGTGCTGGCAAAGGACCGCGCGACGGCCGCCCGGCTGCAACGCGCGGTGCAGCGCCGTCTGGTCCGCAAGCTCTATCTGGCCATCCTGGCCGGGCGGTTGCCGGCCCCGGTGACGGTGGAACAGCCGCTCGGGCCCGATCCGGACAGCTGCGTCACGATCCGCTCCCGGGTGGTTCCGGCCGGCTCGGACGGCGCGCAGATGGCGGTGACCCGTTTCGAGCCCGTGGCCGCCGGCGGAGGCTTCACCTTGGCGTGGGTCTGGCCGGAAACCGGGCGCAAGCACCAGATTCGGGCGCACGCCTTGTGGCTCGGCCACCCGGTCGCGGGCGACAAGCTCTACGGTCCGGACGAGCGGCTGTACCTCGAATTCGCCCGCGAGGGTTGGACCCCGCGCCATGCCGCGCTCTTGCCGCTCCCGCGGCAGGCGTTGCACTGCGCCGAAATCGACCTGACGGGGGCCGGCGAACCGCACGTGTTCCACGCGCCGCTCGCCCCGGAGTTGCAGGCTTTCTGCAGGGAACGGATGGGAATCGAAGCGCCCCGATAGGCCGGGTTTGACTCCTTGGGATACCCGGATCGGATCTGTCGGCCGGGAAGCCCGACCCACCGCGGGTGTCCGCCGGGTGCGCTACCGCGCGATCAACTTCAGAAACTCGTCGTTGCTTTTCGTCTTCGAAAGCCGGCTGACCATCGTCTCTGCGGCCTCCTCGATCTTGAGCGGCACCAGGGCGCGCCGGAAGAAGTGGATGCCCTCCAGCCGCTTGGGATCGATCAGCAGCTCCTCCTTGCGGGTCCCGGAGGCGGCGATGTTGATCGCGGGCCAGATGCGCATCTCGGCGCACTTGCGGTCGAGCACCATCTCCATGTTTCCCGTGCCTTTGAATTCCTGAAAGATCACGTCGTCCATCCGGCTGCCCGTTTCGACGAGAATCGACGCGATGATGGTCAGCGAGCCCGCCTCCTCGGTGTTGCGCGCGGCGGCGAATAGCTGGCGCGGCTTTTCGAGCGCCCGGACGTCGAGTCCGCCGGAGCCGGTGCGGCCGGAATTACGCTGGGTGTTGTGCGCCCGGGCCAGCCGGGTGAGCGAGTCGAGCAGCAGCACGACGTCGCGGCCCACTTCAACCAGCCGCCGCGCCCGTTCAATACACAGGTCGGCGATGCGCAGGTGATTCTCGACGTTCTCGTCGTTCGATGATGCCCAGACCTCCGCCGGCACGCTGCGCTTGAAATCCGTGACCTCCTCGGGCCGCTCGTCCACCAGCAGGATCATGACGTGGCACTCGGGGTGGTTCTCCAGCACACCCAGGGCGATGTCGCGCAGCAGGGTGGTCTTGCCGGCGCGGGGCGGGGAGACGATCAGGCCGCGCGTGCCCTTCCCGATCGGGCAGAAGAGGTCCATCGCGCGGGTGGTCATCCGATGATCCTTCATTTCCAGCCGCAGCTGCTCGTTCGGCGTGATCGTGGTCAACTGAGTGAAGTCGGGCACGCGCCGGCGCGCGTCGATTTCCATGCCGTCGACCTTTTCGATGAAACGGACTTTCGGATTGGGAAAGCGGTCGTCCGGCGTGGCGGTGGCGGTGATCACGTTGCCGGCCTTCAATTTGAACCGGCGGATCAACTCGCGCGGCACGAAAGGATCCGTGTTCCGCTTCTTGCCGTTGCGGGCGATGTCCAGCAGCGTGCCGGCCTTGTTGCTGTCGAGGTCGAGGATGCCCTCGACCCGCAACACGTTTTCGGGAAGCACACCGGTGGCGGCGGGCGTCGCCGGTGCGGCCGCGGGGGGCGGCGTGCCATTGTTTTCCATACAGTTGATTCCAGAAAAACCTTCGCTCGCTTGAGACCACACAAACCTTGGGTTGCGTTAGGAACTGGAAATAGTCCCCAACCCTCAACTCAGGTTACCTGTGACCGATTCAACGATTACCTCAGTATCTCGGGAGAGCCGGGTATTTACGCCCTCAGCCGAGTTCAAAGGCCAAGCAAACCTTCGAGGTTTCGCTACTTACCGTAGGCTCTATGCTGAATCTGTCAACGCTCCAGAGAAATTCTGGGCGCGCCAGGCGAAAGAGCACCTGACATGGCGGAAACCCTTCAAATCGGTCCTGAAGTGGAAGGCGCCGCATTGCAAGTGGTTCTCCGGAGGTTATTTGAACGTGGCCGAGAATTGCCTCGACCGGCATCTCGGCACCCATCGCGAACACAAGGCGGCGCTGATCTTTGAAGGAGAGCCCGGTGACATCCG
The DNA here is from genome assembly GCA_046704925.1 of Opitutaceae bacterium. GTDB lineage: Bacteria > Verrucomicrobiota > Verrucomicrobiia > Opitutales > Opitutaceae > Fen-1467. Next base: position 13,214 of record JBJKRD010000361.1, read on the forward strand.
CACGCTCACCTACCGACAGCTGCATCAGGAAGTCTGCCGCTTTGCCAACGTGATCGAAACGCTCGGGCTGAAGAAGGGCGACCGGGCGGCCATCTACATGCCGATGGTGCCGGAGGCGGCCGTGGCCATGCTCGCCTGCGCCCGGGTGGGCGTGGTGCATACGGTGATCTTCGGCGGTTTCAGCGCCGAAGCCATCAAGGACCGCGTCAACGATTGCCAGGCCAAACTGATCATCACCGCCGATGGTGGCTGGCGTCGCGGACGGATCATCGAGCTCAAGGCGAGTGTGGACCGCGCGGTGGCCAGCACCCCCAGCGTCCAGCACGTGATCGTGCTCCGGCGTTGCCAGAACGAGGTCACCATGACGGCCGGACGGGACCATTGGTGGCACGACCTGATGGCCCGCGCCTCCGACGTGCACCAGGCCCGCGCCCACGAGTCGGAAA
>JBJKRD010000362.1:0-3204 GCA_046704925.1 Opitutaceae bacterium
CCGTCGAGGTCGCGGTCGCCGGCGCGCACAACCTGCTGATGATCGGGCCGCCGGGCGCCGGCAAATCGATGATCGCCAAGCGCATTCCAACGGTGATGCCCCGCCCCACCCTCGAGGAATTCCTCGAGGTGCTCAGCATCCACTCGGCGGCCGGGCGCACGCTCAACGACGGTCTGGCCTTCCTCTCCCGGCCGTACCGCTCGCCCCATCACACGATCTCCGACGTCGGCCTGCTCGGCGGCGGCACCATTCCCGGGCCCGGCGAAATCTCGCTCGCCCACCAAGGCGTGTTGTTTCTCGACGAGCTGCCGGAGTTCAAGCGTTCGGCCCTCGAAGTCCTGCGTCAGCCACTGGAGGACGGCCAGGTGACCATCTCGCGCAGCGCCGGCAAGGTCACCCTGCCCTGCAGCTTCATGCTGGTCGCGGCCATGAATCCGTGCGCCTGCGGTTACCTGGGCGATCCGCGCCACGAATGCCGGTGCACGCCGGCCCAGATCCAGCGCTACCGCGCCCGCATCAGCGGCCCGTTGCTCGACCGCATCGACCTGCACGTCGAAGCCCCGCCCCTGACGATCGACGAATTGCGCCGGGCGCAACCCGCGGAAACCTCGGCATCCGTCCGGGACCGGATCGAAACGGCGCGGACCCGCCAGCGGGTCCGGTTCGCCGGCAGTCGAACCGCGGTCAACGCCCGCATGAGCCACGCGCAGATTCGCGAGCACTGTCCGATCGACGCCGGTCTCGGCCGCCTCCTTGAACAGGCGATGGAGCGCCTGCACCTTTCCGCGCGCGCCTACGACCGCATTCTGAAGGTGGCACGGACCATTGCCGACCTGGCCGGCCGCGACGCCATCGCCGGACCCCACCTCCTCGAGGCCATCCACTACCGCAGCCTCGACCGCAATCTTTTCTACTGAATACCTCCGGCCGCGGCGACAATGCCCCCGAGATGCCTGTTGAGATTCATGCGTGCCCCGGCTAACAGGGGATCCGTCGTCGAACCATGGTTTATCCACTGCAACTGCAGCGTGAGGGCCGCGCCCTGGCCGGTTTCATCGCCTTCTCGGAGGCCGGGATTTACGACCAAATGGCGGGCCGCCTCGACACCCTGCTCCATCCGCACGAACAGCAGATGCTGGCGGCCATGTCGTCGGAGGCGCGACGAAAGAGTTTTATCCTGGGCCGGCACACGGCGAAAGCGGCGCTGGCCGCCCTGCAGCCCGGCGAGGCTCCGCGCGCCATGGACATTGCCTGGGGTGTGTTCGGCCAACCCCTGATCCGTCATGGCAGCGCGCCGCCTCCCGAGCTCTCGATTGCGCACACTGACGATGCCGCGGTCGCAGTCGTCTGCGAGGCCGGACATCCCATCGGCGTTGACCTGGAGACCATCGCGCCCCCGCGGGAGATCCGCGAGGCGGACGTCTGCGCTTCCGGCGAACGCGACCTTCTCCGCCAGGCGGGCCTGCCCGACCCCGCCGACCTGCTCCTCGGCTGGACGATCAAGGAGGCGCTCGCCAAGGTGCTGCGGTGCGGGCTCATGACCCCGCTGGCCATTCTCCAACTCGAGTCGCTGGAGCCCCGGAACCACGGCGCTCTCGTCGCGGTCTTCCGGAACTTTCCTCAATATCGGGCCGTGGCCTGGCGGCTGCCGGGGCGCCTCCTGGCCATCGCCCTGCCGCGTCGCACGGAGGTCGGATTCAGCCCGCCTGCCGACGTACTGTCACAGCTGGATGATCCACGCCCGGCACAAGGAAGTTCATGACGACGAATGCGGCGGCGCACCATCGGCTGCGGCAAGAAGTTCCCGGTCCAGCAGGTGAACCCAGCGTCGCAGGCGGGCGTCGTAGGTGGCGTAGCCGGCAAAGCCCTCGAGTCGGTGCACGGCGAATTCGCCGACCTTCACCCGGCTCCACCCGCGGGAAAGGTTGGGACGGGTTCCACCGAACAAGCTACGCGACTGGAAAAGGACGACCCGACCCGGAAACGGCGGCGGCGAGAATTCCCGAGTCACCTCGAACATGGCGTTTTCCAGCCTCGCCGCCGACCTCGCTTCCGGCGTGGTGTCGGCACAGCCGAGCATGCGCGGGATCTTCGAAAACAGCCCTCGCATCCGCTGCCTCACATAATCCCGACGTTCGCGTCCCGCCAATCTGAGCATATTCTCGAGATGCCATGGGCTCTTGAGCAGGAGCAAGTCGACAAGTCTCCGCGGCCAAGTCCGATAATTACCCCGGAGCCCGGGAAAGGCCGCAGTTGGGTCGACCAACGCCACCAGCCCCACCTTTCCCCCGCGCGCATGAATCTCGCAAGCGATCGCATAGGCGAACAATCCGCCCGAGCAAGTGCCCAGAAGGAAATAGGGGCCCGCCGGCACCAATTCCCGAATTTCCCGGACGTATAGGTCCACCAGGTCCCCCAGCGATCGTCCGGCGCCGGCTTCGCCGGCGTCCGGCACCTGGACACCATAAACCGGCCATGCCGGATCCAGACGATTCCCCAGCTCCCGATATCCCCACACCTGGCCGGAGGAATCGTGCACGCAAAAAAGCGGCGGCCGGGCGCCAGCGGAGCGGATCGCCACAAGCGATTTCCATTGCGGCCGAACCGTGAGCCAAGAAGCCTGCCCGGCTCGGTCCCGCCGTCGCAGGGTGAGTTCGAGCAGGCGGCGCCGTGCAGGCGAGAGATCCGCCGGCAAATCGGGCCTTTCAGGTTGGGCCCGTTCCTGGGTCTCCTGTGCTTCACTCATCGGCTCCGCCCGGGGAACAATCCGGCGCTTTCGCCACCGACGTCGACCGGGCCCGTTCCGACTGGTCCGCCTCGCGCAACCGGCGCTCCACCTCCTCGTCCGAAAGGCCGCGAATCTCCGCGACCAATTCCTCCACGGACGGCCTGTCCCTTGTCTCCAGGCTCCCGACCACCACCTCCGCCAGATCCGCCACCGTCCGTGCCTCCAGCATGCGCGCCACCGGGATATCCGCTCCCCACAACTTTTTGATCTCGGCCATGACTTGGACCGCCAAGATTGAGTCGCCGCCCACGGCGAAAAAGTCCTCCCGTCGCCCCACTCGCGGTACCCGCAGGATGGCGGCCCAGATCGAGGACAGCGCGACCTCGATCGCGGTGGACGGCGCTTCGAAGGCCACCTGGCCGGCCGCCGGTGCCTCCGTCGCCGTGGTGATACCGAGGCGCTTGGCCAGGCCGATC
>JBJKRD010000363.1:0-3885 GCA_046704925.1 Opitutaceae bacterium
TAGACGTTCAGATAGAACCGGTGCCGGAAGCACTCCCGGAAATAATCGCCGAAGAAGGCCAGCCGGCTCCGCCCGGGCGCCAGGGGCGGCGGCGGCGGATAGGTGCCCTCCTTCACCCGCCAGACCAGCAGCAGGAAGGAACTCCCGTACAGCAGCGCCGCCAGCGCATAGATGTGGAGCGTGTACGCCTGCGCCCAGCCCAGCACCCAGCGGTTGAACGCGAGCGAGCCCAGGGCGCCGATGGCCCGGTAGATGCCCACAAACGATCCCATGACCTTCTCCGGGATCACGTCGGCGAAGAGGAACTGGTAGACCTGCAGGATGTAGGTGTTGAACACCACGAACACGATGACGCAAAAGCCGATCCACAGGATCGTCCACGTGGCCACCGACCAGCCGCCCAATCCCGCCGTGAGATGCTGCAGGTAGACTCCGACCGGGTTGGCCGCGCCCAGCAGCACCAGGCTGATCACCACCGGCGGCGTGCACCACAACAGAAACGGCCGGCGGCGGCCCAGCGGGCCCCGGTGCCGGTCGCTCTGCACGCCGACGACCGGGTTCATCAGGATGCCGATGAAGGAAGGCAGGCTGTTGGTCAGAGCCCCGACCAGGGTGTCGCCGGCCCCGACCCAGCGTAGTTGCAGCGGCACCACCCCCGGCACGAGCGACTCCATGATCACAAAACAGAAGTCGCCCCACAGCATCCAGAACATCACCTGCCACAACCGGCCCCGCGTGTAGGTCAACGACCCGACCCGGAAGCGGGCGGCGCCCGGGGGGGCGACGGCCGGGTGAGCGCGCGTCGATCGGGTGAACATGCTTATCCTCGACAATGACCGGGGCGGGCCCAAACCGGCAACCAATTCGGAGCGGATGCGCCAACCCGCCGGGCGCCCAGCTTCGGACCCATCGTCCCGGGCGGGAGGTCAACGACCCAGGCCCGCCCGGAGCGCCGGCGCGACCGCCGGTCCGGCGGGCGCGGCAAAGGCCCGGACTGCAGGTTTGCCGCGCCTGGTCCGGCATCAGAACTTGTAGGTGATGGACCCCTTCACGTTGGTGCCGTCGCCGATATAGACCCGCTGCGGGAGAAAGCCGCCGACGAGGTACCACTTGTTGAAGATGTTATCGACGTTCAACTGGAACTCGTAATGGTGGCCCCAGGAGTAGAACACGGCGGCGTTCCAGAGGGTCCGTCCCCCCATCCACAACAGTTGTGACGACGAGAAGTTGTAATAGATCACGCGCGGACCCACGTAGTTGCCCGAGAGCGAGACGCCCAGCCCTTTCAGCCGCCCCTGCCGGAAGTCGTAACGGGTGAGGAACGCGGCCGTCTTTCGTCCCGTGTAGTTGAGCTGGACGCCGTTTTGGTCCACCGCCCGAACGTTGGCGGCCGACGCGACAATGCTCCAGTTCGGCGTCGGGTTGAAGAAGACATCCGCCTCCACGCCGCGCGAAGTCCCGCCGCCCCTCAGCGAATAGAGGCTCGGGCTCGTTTCCAGGATGTACTGCAGGCGGTTGGTCAGGGACTCGTCGAAATAATCCACCGTCGCCGACAGGCGTTGATCGAGCAGCAGCATCTTGATCCCGGCTTCCTTCGCCGTGGTCATCTGTGGCGGAGCCACCCCGATGTCGGTGACGGTGCCGTCGGCATTCACCCGGCCCAACTCGCTGAACTGCGGATTGAAATTCTCGTTGTAGCTGTAATACAGCGACAGACCTTTCACCGCCTGGTAAATGACCCCGTACTGATAGGTGTCCGTTCTGCCGGTTTGGTAGGTGAATCCTTTCAAGGTGTTGTTCCAGGATCCCGTCTCGAACCAGTGGCGCGTGGCACCCCCGGAGATTATTACCCGGTCATTGTAGAGCTTGAGCATGTCCAGGAGATAAGCCTGCCCGTTGCGCTGGTCGGAAGACGGAGTCATCGGCGAGTAGTAGGTGGGCAGCGTCACCGGTTGCGTCGGGAAATAGAGGTTCGTCGACGGCATCGGCAGGAAACCGGAGTCCGACTTGTCCTGGCGGTACTGGAGCCCCTCGGCGCCGAAGATGGTGGTGTTGTCCACGATGCCCTTGGTGAAGCTCACCACGTTGTCCACGAAGACGCGGCTGTCCCGCGCCAACTGCCGGGTCCGCTGCCATTTTCGCGGCACCGTGCCGTCGGGCAGTACGATCGGCGAACTGGCCGTGCCACTGCCGCTCGGGCGGGTGGCCTGCCGGATGTAGGTGATGTTCGAATAGTCGCCGCCGAGCGAAAGGCGATAGTGATCATTGAGCTTGATGTCGTACGTCAGCTCATAGCGGTCCCGATTTAGATCCTGCTTGTCTCCGGGATCGTTGGTTGTGCGGGTGCGGGGCACCGGGTATAGCAGGATGGTGCTCAGGTTGGAAGTATCCTCCGGCTGACCGAGATCGTTCAGGGTCCTCGAGAAGAACCGGTTGTATTTGAAGGTGACCTCCGAGTCATTCGAGAATCGGTAAGTCAGCGACGGGGCGATCATCGACGCCTTTCGGGGCGAGTTCTCGGTGTAGCCCTTGGCGTCCTGATCCATCAGCACGAGGCGGTAGAGCAGCTTCCCCGCGGTGCCGGGCACCGGGCCGGTCACATCCGCCTCCGCCCGGTTCGCGTTGTATTTCCCTGCCTGCACCTTCAAATATCCCTGCCGGGTGGGCAGCGGGCTCTTGGTGATCCGATTGATGACCCCGCCGCTGGATCCGCCCTGGGTCAGCAGGATCGAAGATGGGCCTTTGAACACCTCCACCCGGGCGATGTCGGCGAGGTCTTCGTTTCCCTCGACCGAGTCGACGAAGCCGTCCGTGGAAACCTTGGGGGTGAAGCCGCGGAGCATCTCCCCGAGGCCGTCCTGATCCGGCATCCAGCCGTCGGTCATGCCGCTCACGAGCCGCGTCACGTCGGTCAGTTGATAGGCGGCGGTGTCATTGAGCAATTCCCGCGTCAGCACCACGACTGACGATGGCATCTCGACCACCGGGATGGCCGCCCGGGTTGCGCCCAGAGAGTTGGATCCGATGTAGCCGGTGTCCTTCGAGGCATCCACATTGAATTGTGGAAGGGCCACGACCGATTCGTTGGTCGAACTGGAAGTGGCAGTCTGGCCCCGGCCGATCCAGACGATCGCAAGCAAAACCGGGAGCAAGCTGAGCCGATAGCTCAGCGATACAAAACTTCGACTGAGTTTCATACGGGTTGGGAGGTGGGGTTGAGTTGAGGAAGATGGCGTGCGCCTGCACCGCCCATCAATAATTGGTATTTATTGGTGCCACCCATTAGTCAAGCGCCTTTTATCATTTTTCACCGTGTCCATTGCGTGTATTGCGTGAAATTAGAATCCACATTTTCCCAATAATTCCAGTATATTGGGTCCGAAATTCAACTCTCACCACTGCCCGCTGCAGTTCGCACGCGGCCGCGCCGTCGGCGCTCGCGCCGGCTTTCCCTTCGCTTCGACTGAGAACCTCCCGCCGCCGACCCGGCTCACGGGGATCGCCGCAGGTGGACGATCACGTACGGGGTCTCCTTCTCGAGGTCCGGATAGATCTTCCCGTTACCCGCCCGGTCCATGACTTCAATCAGGTACATGAAGTCGAACCGGGCGTTGATCCGGGCGCCGGGGATCTCTGCCGCGTACTCGCCGGGCCTGCCGGTCGGCAGCATTTCCTGGGTGAAAAAGTCCTGGTACTGCGTCAGGCCGCGGTAGCGGACCCGAACCCATTTCACCCCCGAGGGGTCGGACACGGTCGCGACAATCCGCATTGGCTGGCCGGGTTCGGCGCTCGTGATGGGCGCAAACTGCACCCGGGGCGGTTCCCGGTCGCTGCTGATGGTCACGGCCACCTGCCCGGTCCCCGGCCACCGGCTCCACCGGCCGG
>JBJKRD010000364.1:0-16693 GCA_046704925.1 Opitutaceae bacterium
CGGTACGACGGCGACGGGGTGATCGATTTGATTTACGAACAGCCGGGGGCCGCCACCCATCTGCCCGCCCGGCTGACGAGCTTTTATTTGACCGACGAACCGCTGCCGGCGGGCCACTTGGAGGCCCTCGGCGCCTGGTGGCGGGATGCCGGCTTTGATCTCCGGGCGTTGGCGCATCGCTACTTTTCGAGCCGGCTGTTCTTCGATCCGCAGTTCCGCGGCGCCTATCTGAAGAGCCCGGTCCAGTACTACCTCGGGCTGGTGCGGGATTTCGCGCTCAACGTCCCGCCGTTGCCGCGACGCCTGGTGCCGGCCTTCCGGCAGATGGGCCAGACCCTCTACGATCCGCCGAACGTCCGGGGCTGGGTGGGGGGACGCGATTGGATCAGCTCGACGACGCTGGAAACGCGCCGGGTGGTGGCGCGTTCCCTGTTCCTGCCGTTCGACCTGGCGCGTTTCAACGCCGACGAACAGCGGGCCTTGGCGGCGGCGCGGGAGGAAGGGGCGGCCAATTTCGCCGTCGATCGGACCTACCTGGACCAATTTGCCGGTCTCGATCCGGACGAGGCCGCCCGCCGGTTGCTGCGGGCGCTCCTGCCGCTCGCCGCCGGCGACGCCTACCACCGCGCCGTCGCGGCGGTGATCCGCGGCGGCCCGCGCTCCCCGCCGGAGACCATCCGGCTCCGCAACGCGATCATCACCCTGCTCGAGACGCCGGAATACCAGCTCTGTTGACGGCCGAAGCCCCACCGCCATGAAGAACCTGCCCAACCTGCTGCCCACCACCCGACGGGAGTTCCTGCACCTGAGCGCCAAGGGGGTCGGCCTGCTGGCCTTCGCCCATTACGCGCCGTCGTTCCTGGTCGCCTCGGCGCGGGCCGACATGCCGGCGCCGCGCCGGGACCGGCCCATCCTGGTCATCGTGCAGTTGGCCGGTGGCAACGACGGTCTCAATACCGTCGTGCCCTACGAGGACGACCGCTACTACCGACTGCGTCCCTCCCTCGCGATCGCCAAGGACAAGGTCCTCAAGCTCGATTCGCACATGGGCTTCAACCCGGCCTGCGCCGGCCTCTTCGAGCTCGCCCAGGCGGGGAAGCTCGCGGTGGTGCAGAACGTGGGCTACCCGAACCCCAACCGCAGCCACTTCCGGTCGACCGACATTTGGGAGACGGCCTGCGACAGCGACAAGTACCTCTACTCGGGTTTCGTGGGACGCTACTTCGACAATTGCTGTGGCGGCGCGCCCGCGCCCGACGACCCGCTCGGCGTGCATCTCACCGGCGACGTGCCCGAAGTCTTCCTCTCCGATCAGGAACACCCGACCTTCGGGGTATCACCGTTCGCGGCCCGCGGTCAGCGGAACGAGAACCTCGGTCTGCTGGAGACGCTGTTGCGCGAGCCGCCCGCCGGCGAAAACGGAAACGCCTCCTACCTCCGCCATACGATGATGGATGCGCTGGTGACCGAGCGGAAGGTGGCCCGGCTGTTGGACGAGTACCGTCCCGGGGCCGAGTACCCGCACAACGCCTTTGCCTACGAGCTGCGCAACGTGGCGGCGCTGGTGGCCGGTGGACTCTCGACCCGCGTCTATTTCGTCTCCCTGGGCAGTTTCGACACCCACGTCAACCAGCTCGGCCGTCAGGAGACGCTGTTGAAGACTCTGGGCGACGGGCTGGCGGCGTTTCAGCGGGATCTCGAGAGCCACGGTCTGGCGGACCAGGTGTTGGCGATGACTTTCTCGGAATTCGGACGAAGGCCGATGGAGAATGACGGCAAGGGCACCGATCATGGCACCGCGGCGCCCTTGTTCGTCATGGGCTCCAAGGTCAAGGGGGGCCTCCATGGCGCGGCGCCGAATCTCGACGTGGGTCGCAACCAGGATCTCACGTACGGGGTCGATTTCCGGCAGGTTTACGCCACCGTCATTGACCGCTGGCTCGCCGGAGACTCCGCGGCCGTGCTCGGACGGAAATTCGAGACATTGGGATTCATTTAACAAGGCTTGGCCGGAGCCGATCAACTTCCCGCTCCGGGAACCAAGGGGCGGCGTGGCGCAAGGAACGGTCCGCGACGCGGACGCCTCAGACGCCGGGCGGCTGATCCACGGAACGCCGCCGCGGAAGTTTCAGCTCCGGTTCCTTGACGACGCGCACGGGCGGCGGCGGGAAGTGGCGGATCCGCTGCTTCATCCGCGCCTTCCGGACAAAGGGCCACGCCACCGCAACGACGAGGCTGGCGCCGACCAGGATGACCAGCAGCGCCGCGACGAGCGGGGTGTCGCTGAAAAGGGAGGCCAGTTCTTCTGGAGAGGTGGTCCGCATAGGCGCGAGAATTCAACCCTGGATTGACCTTCGAACAACGCTGAAGCGCCGGGCGGGGGGCTGCGGCACGGCAGTTTCACAGGATTCTCATAGCCAACGGGCCCGGCAGCCCCAGCGGATGCCAGAAACAAGCTCCGCCGCTCGTTTTCAGGGCGGCGGAGGCTTTCAGTATTCGGGTCGAACCCGAGACCACCCACTGGTGGTTATATTGGTGGTTTGTATGTCGGAGTATTAGACGGTTGTTGGGCCGGTAGGATCTTAGATCGCCGACCGCGGCCGAGGTTTCATTTTTCTGTGCCGGAAGCGAAGAATCCGGAATCCAGCCGGGGCGGCCCGGGCGGCGCCCAAAGCTCGCCGTATATCGCTTCCGGCTTACCGGCTTGGCCCTTACCCGCCTTCGGCGCCGGCGGGAACCGGTGTGTCCGCCGCGGCGGCCGGAGCCGAGTGCGGCTCAAGCTTCCAGCGCGCGCCTTTGGTCAACCAGCCGCGAAGCAGCAGGGCTCCGAGGCATCCAGCCATCGCATAGAGGCCCAGGATCAGCCACATGGCCGACGGGCTGTGCCAATAGGGCACCGCATGTTGCTCGAGCGCCTGCTTCAGGGGCACCTCGGCTCCGTGCACCAGGACTTTTTCCGGCGACCAGCGCTCCAGCATGAAGCCGGAAAGGGCACTGACGACCGTCTTGGCCAGAAACCACGGGATGAGCGACAAGCCGAGGTAGGTGCCCTCCTGGCCCTTGGGGGCGATGGCTGCCGTGTACTCGTTGAGCTTGGGCGACCAGACCACCTCGCCGATGGTCACGAGGATCATGCACAGAATCGCCATTTCATAGTGTGCGGTGGCGATGTTTGTCCCATAGGCGGTCCACGGCACCGCCATCGGAAACAGGGCGAGGGCCGAGAACATCGATCCATACACGAGCATCTTGAAGATGTTGAACTTGTTCGTGATGGGGATGAAGAGGATGAGGCCGATGACGATGCCGATGGGGTTGATGGCATTGAGCGTCCCGATGGCCGCGTCCGGGCCGATCGTGCGCAGCCAGTACTTCGGCATCAACAGGTACATGTAGGCATACACCGCCCGCACGCCGAGGATGAGGGCGATGAGCACGAGCAGGCGCCAGAACGCCGGCTCGTGGATCACCGATTTGATGATTTCCAGCGGCCGCTTGCGCTCCACGACCGCCTCCGATTTGCCCGGCTCCGGGGCCTCGTCCGGCCCCAGCAATTGTTCTTCCCGCCGGATCAGCAACAGGCTGGTGATGTAGCACAGGGCCGCCGTGATCACGCCCATGGTGAAGATGTGGACGCTGGGCAGGTGCAGCAGCCGGCGGATGATGTCGATCATGAACCCGCCGGCGGCGGCGCCGACATTCATGAAGAGGTACCACAGGTTGAAGCCGGCGCTGCGCGACCGCCGCGTGGTGTACCGCTGGCAGGCCGCCTGGAAGTTGGTCTGCACCGCGGCCATGAACGGCGCCATCAGGAAGAACAGCACGCCGGCGATGATTCCGCGGTGCGGCACGCCCGGCACCAGTGCCACCGCGACCATGCCCGCGCGCAGCAGGAGCAGCGAGAGCATCGAGATGTTCATCGACTTCCGGATGCCCAGCCAGTCGGTGTACATCCCGGAGAGGAACAGCATCAGCGTCGTCGCCGAGGTGAAGATCGTGACCGTCAATCCCGCCTGCACGTCGGTCAGCTTGAGGTCGTCGGACAGGAAAACCGCCGCGATGGTCAGCATCGCGAAGTAGAACGTGCAGTCCAGGAAGTTGATGATCTGGATGGCCCAGTACTCCCGTCGCGTCTCCCGCAGCACCCCGAAATCTTTGAAGTAGCCGATGATCAGTTGCGCCGGGGACTTGGGGGAGGCAGTTGCTTCGCTCATGGAATCTGGGGTTGGGGAGCGAGTGGCGGAGAAGCCACTGCTGGATGGCGCCGAAGTTCGCCGAACGGCGGCGCAAGTCAACGCCGCCGTGCCCGCCGACCGCCTGCTTGCAGCTTTCCGCCTAAAGCTTATCGCTTTCCGCTTACAGCTCCTTCCCATGACCGGATTCCGCTTTGCCGTCTTTCTCACCGTCGTCCTGACCATCTGGGCGGCGATGCATGGCTACGTCTTCTGGCGGCTGGCGTCGGTGCCGGTCGTGGCGGCCCACGTGCCGCGCCGGGTTTGGTGGTGGACGGCGGTGGCGCTGTGGGCGGGTTATCCGCTGGCGCGCACGCTGAATGCCTGGCGGCTGGAGATCGTGGGCGAGCCTTTGGAACTGCTGGCGGCGAACTGGGTCGGCGTGCTTTTCCTGGTTTTCGCGGCGCTGGTCGCGACGGACCTGCTCACGCTGGGTGGCGCCGCCGTGCCCAAGCTGGCGCCGGTGCTGCGCGGATGGGCCGCACTGGGCGCATTGGCGCTGGCGGCGATCGGCCTGGCGCAGGGACTGCGACCGCCCGTCGTGCGCGAACACGAGGTGAAGCTGGCCGGACTCCCTCCGGCGCACGACGGTCTCGTCCTGGTGGCGGTCTCCGACCTGCACCTGGGCACGCTGATCGGCCGGCGGTGGATGGCGCGGCTTGTCCGCCGGGTGGACGACCTCAAGCCGGATGCGGTCGTGGTGGTCGGCGACCTGGTCGACGGCGAAGTGGGCCGGCTGGAACGGTTGTTGCCCGTGCTCCGGACCCTGCGGGCTCCGCTCGGCGTGTGGGCGGTCACCGGCAACCACGAATACTACGCCGGCTTGGAGCGCAGCGTGCAGCTGCTGGAGGACGCGGGTTATACGGTGCTGCGCGACCGCTGGGCCGAGGTGGCGCCGGGCCTGGTGCTGGCCGGCGTGGACGACCTCACGGCCCGACGGCAATACGGGCGCACGGATGGGGCGATCGAGTCGGCGCTGACCGGCCGTCCGCCCGCCGCCACCATTGTGCTATCGCACTCGCCCCTGCAGGCGGACCAAGCCGCGGCGGCGGGCGCCGGACTGATGCTTTCGGGCCACACCCACAACGGCCAGATTTGGCCGTTCAGCGAACTCGTCCGGCGGAGTTATCCGCTGCTTGGCGGCCGGTATGACGTGGGCGGCATGTCGGTGATCGTGTGCCGTGGCACCGGCACCTGGGGCCCGCGCATGCGGTTGTGGCGCCCGTCCGAGATCCTGCGGATCACGCTGCGGACGGGGACCGGCGGCCGGAGCCCTTGAGCGGGCCTCCGGTGGGCTTTGGCGCAGAATTCTGCGCGGACGAGATGCAGTCCGACGGTTGTTGAGTACGGTCGGACCCATGCAGACGAACGTGCTGGGCGGTCCGCTGCGGTGCTGCTGCCGGAGACCGATGACCGGTTTCTATCGCGACGGCCATTGCCGGACCGGGCCGGGCGACGTCGGGCTGCATACGGTGTGTGCGCGGATGACGCCGGAATTCCTGGGATTCTCGGTGGCGGCCGGCAACGATCTGGTGACGCCCCAACCCGACTACGATTTCCCGGGCCTGCAGGCGGGGGATCATTGGTGTCTCTGTGTGGAGCGCTGGATCGAGGCGCTGGCGGCGGGCTGCCCGCCGCCGGTGGTGCTCGAGGCCTGCCATGTTTCCGTGCTGGAGTACGTCGACCTCGATGACCTGCGGGCCCACTCCGTGCAATCCGGCCCGCCGGGGAGGGAGTAGACGGGCGGGCGGCCGGCGGGTGATGGGGCCGGACGCGCCCGCCTCCGTTCCCGGGGGTTGGCGCGTGACTCAGGGAGCCGTGGCGCTCAAAGGTACCGCAGTTCGTGCGCCGCGCGCTCCAGTTCCTCGCGGAATTGCGGCTCCGCGAGGGCGATCAGGGCCCGCGCGCGCTGGCGGAGGGATTTGCCGTACAGGTCCGCCGCGCCGTGTTCGGTCACCACGAAGTGCACGTGGTTGCGGGTCGTCACGACACCGGCGCCGGGTTTGAGCATGGGCACGATCCGGCTCAGCGGTCGGCCGTTGACAATTGCCGTGCTCGGCAGGGCGATGATCGGTTTGCCGCCGCGCGAGCGGCTCGCGCCGTAGATGAAGTCCACCTGGCCGCCCACGCCGCAGTAGATCCGCGGCCCGATCGAGTCGGCGCACACCTGTCCGGTCAGGTCGACCTCGATGGCCGAGTTGATCGCGACCATGCGGTCGTTCTGGGCGATGCGGAAGGGGTCGTTGATATACTCCGTCGGATGCAGCTCGACCAGCGGGTTGTTGTCCACAAACCGGTAGAGGCGCTGCGTGCCCATCAGGAAGCCGGCGGTGATCTTGCCGGGATGCAGCGTCTTGCGCGCCCCGGTGAGCACGCCGCGCTCCACCAGGTCGATCACGCCGTCGGAGAACATTTCGCTGTGGATGCCGAGATCCTTGCGGTCGCCCAGCAGGCGCAGCACCGCGTCGGGGACCCCGCCGATGCCCATCTGCAGGGTGGAGCCGTCCTCGATCAGGTCGGCGCAGAGCCGTGCGATCCGCCGTTCCGCCTCGCTGCCGTCGCCCTGGTGGAGTTCAAGGGGGGGATAGGACACCTCCACGACGTGGTTCAGGCGCGAAACGTGGATGAAGCTGTCGCCGAGGGTGCGCGGCATCCGGTCGTTGACTTCGGCGAGAATCATCCGCGCCGACTCGGCCGGTGTCTTGGTCAGGCCGACCTCTATGGCCAGGCTTCAAATGCCGTGTTCGTCGGGCGGGCTGAGGTGGACGAGGGCGGCGTCCAGCGGCAGGCGCCCGTGGCGGAAAAGTCCGGCCACCTCCGACAGCAGGCAGGGCGTGTAGTCGGCGCGCCCCTCGTTGACCGCCCGCCGCACATTGGCGCCCGTGAAGAGGGTATTCACGCGGAGGTGGCGTTCCAGGCCCGGCGCCACGTAGTCGGCGTTGCCGATGGTGAAGAGCTGGTCGATCTCGACCGGCTCGGTGAACGCCGGCGCGCGCTTCACCAGCGCGCCGAGCAGGTGCTGCGGCACCGAGCAATTGCCGGTCATGAAGACCCGCATGCCCGAGGTGATCGCCTCGACGGCGTGGTCGGCGGTCGAGAGCCGGGATCGGTACAGTTCCTGGGCGGAGGCCATGGCGACGCTTCAAGTAACAAGTGACAAGTGGCAAGTACCAAGAGGTGGCGAGGAAGGATGGCGGAAAGGGAAGAACTTGGCGTCGGTGCCTCTTGATACTTGTTCCTTGTTACTTGGTACTTTTGGCGTCGATCGGCCGCCGGCTTTCCCGTCGTCGCCTCACATCAACAGCTGGATCGGATCGTCGCCGTGGATCTCGTCGAGCTGTTCATGCACGTCGACCAGCACCAGCTTGTGCTGGTGGCAGCCGCCCTTGAGGCAGCCCTCGAGAAGGCCGCCGTTGGGCAGATACAGCGCGAACATGGGTGAGAAGCAGAAGTCGCATTTCTCGCCCTCGACCTTGAGGGTCGTGCCGCAGGTCGGGCAGAACATCTCGACGACCACGCCCTCGGGGATGTCCACGTCGAACAGGTTGTGGAAGCTGCCGTAGACCGGATCGAGATGGATGAATCCCCGGATGGCGCCGTACTGGATGACCACCTTGATCGACGGGTAGCCGTTGATGGGCACGGCGGGATCCATGAGGCTGTGGCCGCGCGGGCACTGGGCGTGCCGGACATGCAGGGCCTTGGCCGGGA
Organism: Opitutaceae bacterium; assembly: GCA_046704925.1. GTDB lineage: Bacteria > Verrucomicrobiota > Verrucomicrobiia > Opitutales > Opitutaceae > Fen-1467. The sequence continues at coordinate 7,944 of JBJKRD010000364.1, forward strand.
TTTGGATGACGATCTTTTCCTTTTCCATGGTCAGAATGGGACCGGCGTCCACGGCTCGGGCGAGCCGGGGGCACTCGTCACACCGGCACTTTGGCGGCGAAGGCGATGCCGGCTTCCAGGGCGTTGAGATTGATGGCCAGCAGGTGGCGCTTGGTCGGGCCGAGCACATCCTCGATCGCCGCCACGACCGACTCTTTCGGCACGGCGTGGGAGAGCGCCAGATAGGCGCCCAGCATGACGACATTGGCCACCTTTGGGCTGCCCTGCTCGTGGGCGATGTCGTTGACCGGAATGGAGAGAACCTGCACGTCGGTGCGCCGGGGGGACCGCGGCACGAGGGAGCTGTTCACCAGCACCCAGCCGCCGGGCAGGGCAAACGATTCGAACTTGTCGAGCGACGGCAGGCTCATCGCGATGACGCAGGTGGCCTCGGTGACGATGGGCGCGCCGATGAGCCCGTCGGAAATGATCGCGTGGCAGTTGGCGGTGCCGCCGCGCATCTCCGGCCCGTAGGACGGCAGCCAGGTCACGTTCAGCCCCTCCTTCATGCCGGCGTAGGCGAGCAGCTTGCCGAGCATGAGCACGCCCTGACCGCCGAAACCGGCGATGATGATGCGGTGCTCGGCCATGTCAGGCGTCCCCCTCCACGTCCCGGAACACGCCCAGCGGATAGACCGGAACCATGTTTTGCTCCACCCAGCGGAGCGAATCGACCGGCGAGAGTCCCCAGTTGGTGGGGCAGGTGGACAGCACCTCGACCATGCTGAAGCCCTTTTGGTCGAGCTGCATCTGGAAGGCCTTCTTGATCGACCGTTTCGCGCCGTTGAGCCGGGGCACGGTGTGGACGGCGACCCGGGCGATGTAAGCCACCGTGTCGATCGTGGCCAGCATCTCGCAAACCCGCAGCGGGCTGCCCTGACCGACGCGACTGCGACCGGTTGGCGAGGTGGTGGTCGGCTGGCCGACGAGGGTCGTGGGCGCCATCTGGCCGCCCGTCATGCCGTAGATGGCGTTGTTGACGAAGACCACGGTGATGTTTTCGCCGCGCATCGCGGCGTGCACGATCTCGGCCATGCCGATCGAGGCGAGGTCGCCGTCGCCCTGGTAGGTGAAGACGATGTTTTCCGGATGCACCCGCTTGACCCCGGTGGCGACCGCCGGCGCCCGGCCGTGGGCGGCCTCATGGGCGTCGCAGTTGAAATAGTCGTAGGCGAAGACGGCGCAGCCGACGGGCGCGATCATGATGGCCCGGCCCAGCACGTCGAGCTCGACCAGGGTCTCCGCCACCAGCTTGTGGATGATGCCGTGCGTGCAGCCCGGGCAGTAATGCATCGGGATGTCGGTCAGCCCGGGCGACTTTTCGTAGACGATCTTCATGACGGCGGGCCTCCCACGAGCGCCTGCACCTGTTTGACGACCTCCTCGGGCGTCGGCACCACGCCGCCGGTGCGGCCGTAAAAGGCGATCGGCCGCCGGCCCGCGACCGCGATCTTCACGTCATCGAGCATCTGGCCCATGCTCATCTCCACGACGAGGAAGGCGCGGGCCCGGTCGACCACCTGCGCAAACGCGGCGTTCGGGAAGGGGTAAAGCGTGATGGGGCGGAGCAGGCCGGTGCGCAGACCGAGGCGCCGGCATTTTTCGATGGCGGAGCGCGCGATGCGCGACGTGGTGCCGTAGGCCACGATGACCACGTCGGCGTCGTCGCAACCCACCAGCTCGTAGCGGACCTCGCGCCGCTCGATCTCCGCGTATTTCTCGTAGAGCGCGCGCACATGGCGCTCGAGGTCGTGGGGATCGAGGAACAGCGAGTTGATGATGCGCCGGCGCCCGCCGCTGCGGGCGGTGCCGGTGGTGGCCCAGTCCTTGGGCGGCAGATCGGCCGCGGGCTGGTGGGGCCGGATTTCGACCGGTTCCATCAACTGGCCGATCATGCCGTCGGCCAGGATCATCGCGGGATTGCGGTAGCGGTCGGCGAGATCGAAGGCCAGTTCCGTGAGCTCGACCGCCTCCTGCAGGTTGGCGGGCGCGAGCACGATGAGGCGGTAGTCGCCGTGCCCCCCGCCGCGCGTCGCCTGGAAATAATCCGCCTGGGCGGGCTGCACGCCGCCGAGGCCAGGGCCGGCGCGCATGATGTTGACCAGGACGCACGGCAGTTCCGCGCCGGCGATGTAAGAGAGGCCCTCCTGCATCAGGCTGACGCCCGGGCTGGACGAGGAGGTGAGGACGCGCGCCCCCGCTCCGGCCGCGCCGTAGACCATGTTGATCGCGGCGACCTCGGACTCGGCCTGCACGTAGGCCCCGCCGAGCTTGGGCAGCTCGCGCGCCATGTACTCGGGGATCTCGTTTTGCGGCGTGATCGGGTAACCGAAAAAGTAGCGGCAGCCGGCGTTGATGGCGGCGGCGGCGATCGCCTCGTTTCCCTTCATCAAGATCCGGGCCATGGGTGTCTCCTCAGCGGCGAACGGTGATCACCGAATCCGGGCAGATCTTCGCGCAGGCTCCGCAGCCGCTGCACGCGGCCAGGTTGTACACGATCGCCGGATAATAACCGCGGGCGTTGACCCGGCTCGTGTCGATCTTCAGCACCTTGGTGGGGCAGAAAACGACGCAAAGCTCGCAGCCCTTGCAGAGGTCCTCCGCGAAAATCACCTCGGGCGCGGCCCGTTTGCCATCGGATTTGCCGGCGGACGCCGGCTCAGCGCCCGCCGGAGCTGGAGGGAGGGGCGGGGAATTTTTCGGGTTCAAGACCATCAGCTCCGACAACGTGTCAATATAGGCGAGAGGGGGCGGCAGGCGAGGTTAAAAAGTGACCCGGAGGTCTTTTATCGGGCGGACCCTGGGGGGAAGAAGACAGGCGCATGAGGTGGGAGAACGGGTCGGAGGCGGCGCGCAATAATGGCGGCGTCGACGCCGGGCGGCGTCCTAATTGCTTGTTGGCGGCGCCGGGGGCGTGGTAGTGCTGATGGATGCTGCCGACCCGGCAAGGATCGATTCATCTGTTTCGCGTCGCGGGGATCAACGTGTTCCTGCACTGGTCGTGGTTCATCGTCGCGATGTTCGAGATCTCGTACCGGCGGGGCGGGTATTCCTCGGTCAGCTGGAACGTGCTCGAATACGTGGCGCTGTTCGTGATCGTGCTGCTGCACGAGGGCGGCCACGCGTTGGCGTGCCGTTCCGTGGGCGGCAAGGCCGACGAGATCGTGCTCTGGCCGCTGGGCGGCGTGGCCTACGTCGCGCCGCCGCTGCGCCCGGGGGCCATGCTCTGGAGCATTGCCGCGGGTCCGCTGGTGAACGTGGCACTGTTCGTGCCGTTGAGCGTGCTGTTGCTGTTGAGCGGCGGCAGCAATCTGGGCGCGCCCGCCCCGGACGTCGTGCGGTTCGTGCAGGCCGTCTGGTTCACCAACGCGATTCTGCTGGGCTTCAACGTCCTGCCAATCTATCCGCTCGACGGGGGACAGATCCTGCAATCGCTGTTGTGGTTCGTCGTCGGTCGGGCGCGCAGCCTGTATGCGGCGACGATCGTGGGCTTCGTGGGCGTGGGTTTGTTGGGCCTGTTTGCGCTGTGGGCGCAGTCCATCTGGCTTGGCATCCTCGCGGTCTTCATTCTCGCCAACTGCTGGCGGGGACTGCAACAGGCGCGGCAGCTTGCGCGGGTGGCGAAACTGCCGCGGCATCCGGGTTTCCGGTGCCCGAGCTGCGAGACCTCGCCGCCGATCGGCGCGTGGTGGACCTGTGCGCGCTGCAGCCGCCCCTTCGACGCCTTCGCCACCGGGGCCGTTTGTCCGGCTTGCGGAGCGCAGTACTCCGGCACGCGCTGCCTCGATTGCGGCGAGATGCACACCATGGACGAGTGGCGGCAGTCGCCGCCGCCGCTCGGCTGAGTCCGCCGGTCGCGAACCCGGGCGGGCTCCGGGAAAGGGATTGCGCCCCGGACTTTTCGGAAGAAAATTCCTTTCTCCAGCAATGAAACCAGCCTGTTGTCTTGCCCTGGCGTTCATCGCGGCCGGTCTGTCCGCCGCGGAAATGATCCCGATCGAGGACTTTGCCCGGCCGCCTGCGGTGTCACATCTGCGGCTTTCGCCGGACGGGCAGTCGGTGGCCTTTGAGCGGGAATTCGAAGGCCGGGAGAGCCTGTTCCTGACCGATCTGAAAAGCCGGCGGCTGTCGCGGGTCCGACCGGCGACCGCTCAACGGACATTCGAAGACAAGGACATCGGCTGGTTTCAGTGGGCCGGTGACCGGCGCCTGGTGTTCAGCACGCTTATCTGGGATCATTTCGTGACCGGCGTATCGGCGGTGGATGTTGACGGCCGCCGCTGGAAGACGATCAGCGGGTCTGAGGCCAGGGTGCCCAACGAGGACCGGCTTTTCGCCCAGACGTTGATCCATGTCTTTGATGACGCCGACCAGGACGTCCTCATGCTCGACCAGCACGAGGCCGAGGGGGCGCGTATCCTCCATCCGAATGTCGTGAAGGTCAGCACAATCACCGGGCATTACACGGTGGTCGCGCGCAACCCGGGCCAGGTGGTCGCGTGGGATGCCGACGCCGACGGGGTGGTGCGCCTGGCCAGGACCGTGGAGGGACTCAAGGAAGGGCTCATCTATCGCGAGAACGACACCGGCGCGTGGCGGCCGTTTCAGCCCCTCGGCCCGGAGCGCGGCGAGGTGTGGCCGTTGGGGTTCGAAGGCACGGGACCGCAATTGTACGTCACCGCTCTCTCCGACCGGCAGCGGTGGGGGGTGTACGCCTGCGATATCCGGGGGGGCGGACACCGCGTGCTCCTGGAAGACGCGGATTACGACATCTTGCCGCGGCGAGGGACGCCGACGTTTGACGGAACGCCGCTGGCACACGCGGTTTTCTCCAGGCCAGATCACCGGCTGGTCGGGATCTATTACGTCACCGACCGGCCGGTGGCGCGCTGGTTCGATCCGGAGTTTGCCGCCGCCCAGCGGGCGATCGACCGGGCGTTGCCCGGCACCTGCAACCTGCTTGTCGGACAATCGCGGGACGACAGCCTCCTGCTGGTGCTGGCCTATTCCGATCGCGACCCGGGCACGTATTTCCTCTACGACCGGCGGGCGCGCAGCTTGATCCTGGTGGCGACGCGAATGAAATGGATCGACCCGGCGCGTATGGCGCCGATGGAACCGATCACGTACTCGGCCCGCGACGGGGTCTTGATCCACGGTTATCTCACCCGACCGCCGGGCGAGTCCCGGGCGAAGCTGCCGCTGGTCGTCCTGCCGCACGGCGGCCCGTGGATGCGCGATGTGTGGGGTTTTGACCCGCTGGTGCAGATGCTTGCGAGCCGCGGGTACGCGGTGCTGCAGATGAACTTCCGTGGCTCGACGGGTTACGGCGGCGATCTTGCCGAACGTGGGCGCCGCGAGGTGGGAAACGCGATCCAGCGCGACGTCGAGGACGGCGCGCGCTGGACGATCGCCCAGGGGATCGCGGATCCCCGGCGCATCGCCATTCTGGGGGACGGTTTCGGCGGTTATTCGGCCCTCTATGCCTTGGGGAACAGCGCGGGTCTTTACCGCTGCGGCGTCTCGATTTCCGGCATCACGGACTGGCCGGCGATTTACGCGACCGCGGACGCTCCGGAACGCAGAATTGCGCGACAGTATTGGATCGAACAGATCGGAGATCCGAAGACCGACGCTGCCACCCTGCGGGCGATCTCGCCGGTTAACTTCGCCGACCGGATCTTGTCGCCGGTCCTCTTTTTCCTGGGCAGGTAGGATCACATCGTGCCGCCGAAACAGGCCCAGGATATGGTGGCCGCGCTGGGCGCGGCGGGGCGGCACCCCGAGATCCTGTTCCTGCCCGGTCAGGGTCATGGCCTCCGCGGCGAGGCGGCGCGCAGCAAAATGTTCAAGGGCATTGAGGCTTTTCTGGCGAAAAACCTGACGCCGTGAACCGGGCGCGCCGCTCAGTGCGTCACCGCTTCATGACGCTGGGCCGGCGGGATCCAGAGCAGGGAGGGCACGTGCGCCTCCTGCATGATGGCGCGGATCCGCGCGACAATGTCCGGATGCTCTGCGGCGACATCGTGCCGCTCGCCCAGGTCGGTGCGCAGGTTGTAGAGTTCGATCGGGCCGGTCAGCATGGGAATGCGGACCCCCTTCCAGTCGCCCATGCGGACCGCCTGGGAGGAGCGGCCCTCGTAGAATTCCCAGTAGAGGTAGGCGTGCTGCTTTTGCTCGGCCGGGTGGCCGAGCAGCGTCGGCAGGAAGCTGATGCTGTCGAGGCCGGCCGGGGGTTTGACGCCCGCGATGTCCGCCGCCGTGGCCAGGAAGTCGCCGAAATAGCCGACGAAGTCAGACACGGAGCCCGGCGCGACGTGGCCGGGCCAGCGCACGATGAAGGGTTCGCGGATGCCGCCCTCGTAGACATCGCGCTTGATCCCGCGCAGCGGGCCGCTCGAGTCAAAGAAGGCCGGATCGACTCCGCCCTCCGCGTGCGGGCCGTTGTCGGACGTGAAGATGACGATGGTGTTGTCCGCCAGGCCGAGTTCCTGCAACTCGTCGAGCACCCGGCCGACGTCGTCGTCCAGCCGGGTGATCATCGCGGCCTTGGCTTTTTCGGGCTCGGGCCAGTCCTTGTCGGCGTAACGTCCGAGGCTGGGAATCTCCATGCCCCGGTTCTTCGCCTCGTCATTGGCGTGCGGCAGGGTCGACGGATAATAAAAGAAGAACGGGTGATCCATGTTCCGCTCGATGAAATACGCCGCCTCGATGCGGAACAGATCGTCGCTGTAAACGACCTTCTTGGTGGCGACACCCTGGCCGTATTTGCCCATGTGCGGCACGATGTTGGGCAGCGGCACCCGCGTCCCGTTGCGCACCAGGAAAGTGGGGTAGTAGTTGTGCGCGTGCGTCTGGTCGATGTATCCGAAAAAGTAGTCGAAGCCCTTTTTCGTCGGCGTGCCCGTGCTGCCTTCCTCACCGATGCCCCACTTGCCGACGGCGCCGGTGGCATAGCCGGCCTCCTTCAGCACCTCCGCCACGGTCACGTCCTGCGGCCGCAGGCTAACCTTGGCGTTGCCGCGGATGAGCGCGTGGCCGGTGTGCTGGCCGGTCATCAGAACGTTGCGTGACGGGGCGCAGATGGGCGAACCGGCGTAGAACTGTGTGAAGCGCATCCCCTGCGCGGCGAGGCGATCGATGTTCGGAGTGGCGATCTGCTGCTGGCCATAGCAGCCCAAGTCCCCGTAGCCGATGTCATCCGCCATGATGAACACAATGTTCGGGTGGGCCGGATCGGGCGCCGCGTGGACGGGAGCGAGGGGGGCGAAACAGCCGACGGCGGCGACGCCGGTCAGCAGGCGGGGAAGCAGAAAGGGGTTGTCCATGAAGAGAGGGGCTCACTGGCCGCCGGAAAGGCACCGTGTTCCGGGGTCCGCGGCGCGTCAACTGCGTCCGGCGAATTGCGGGCCGGCGGTCCGGTGGTACCCGCGGACGCACCTCCGGCCTGGTCGGGCCGGACCGCCCGCGGGGCTCGCGCCAGGTGGTGGAACGACCGGCAGGTGACGACAATGAAGCCTGGATTTGAGCGCCATCATCGCGCGTTTACTTGGAACGATTTGCGCGGCTGGCGGAGTGGTGGACCGGAGTCGAAGAATCCGAAGACGGGCGCGCAACCGAAACGCCGCCAAGGTCTTAACGAGCTTTTCAAAGTCGCGGTTTACCTCGAGTTTACCACTGCGCGGTGGACGGGTCGGATCGCGATTCTAGACTCGGCCCGTTTTTGCCCTGAGCCGCTGGGGCCCGGTGACGGACAGCGCCACTCTCCGGCATCGCGCGACCAGTTTTCAACCTCCTCCGTCCATGAACCGTTACACGATCCTCCTGCCCAGCATCTACCTTGCGCTGTTTTCCCTGGCGGGCGCCGTCATCATCTGGTGGGACCGGCGCCGTCGGGGTGTCAACGTGCCGTTCTCCTCGGATGTGCGCCTGTTGCGCGGTCCGGGCGAGCGCCAGCTCAAGGCGATCAGCAAACTGGACGAAGATTTTCTCTTCATGGTCTTCTGGGCGGGCCTGACGCCGTGCATCGTGGCGCTGATGATCTTGGAGGGCGTCCTGCGTCTGAAAGGCTGGTGGGTCTGGGTCGGGCTGGGAGTGACGGTGGCGTTGGTGCTGGCGGCCGGAGTGGTGGCGGTCCGGTGGTTCGTGCTCAAGCTGCGGGAACGGAGCGAGCGCTACCTGAGCTACTTTGGCACGCGGGTGGTGGCGGAATATCTCGAGCCGTTGAAGGCGGCGGGTTGGCGCATCTTCCAGGATGTGCCTGGCGAGAGCGGTCCCGAACGATTCAACGTCGACCATATCGCGGTGGGACCCGGAGGCGTGTTTGCCATCGAGACGCTCACGCAGCGCCGGCGGCCGGCGCGCGAAGGGCACGAGGATTACAAGGTGTTCTTCGACGGCGAGCAGTTGGTCTGGCCGTGGGGCGAGGAACAGACCGGGCTCATGGAGGGCCTGCGGTACGCCAAATGGGTGCACCAATGGATCGAGAAGACGACGGGGGAAAAGCCCCCGGTGGTGCCGGTGCTGGCGCTTCCGGGATGGACGGTGGAGGCGCAGGCGAAGGCCTCCCTGCGGGTGGTGAATCCGTCGTGGCTGCCGGATCTCTTGACCGGCGGCGGCGCGGTGGTGCTCAGCGCCAACCAGATCGAGGCCTGCGCCCGCCAGCTCGAGCAACGCTGCCGCAACGTGGACTATTGAGCCGACGCACGGCC
>JBJKRD010000365.1:0-5130 GCA_046704925.1 Opitutaceae bacterium
GTCTGGACCGGCGCCTATAACAGGGAAAACCCACGGCCCCAACGCCGACTGGAACCGGCCGGTTTACTTCCCCGAATGGTCGGCGATTCTTGACCTGGAGCCGCTCGAACCGCTCACCCGGGCCCGCTACGCCGCCGCCATTGTCCGCTATCTGCGCCACTTAAGAACCGTGCATGAACGTGCCTCCATTGCCGGCGCCAAGCGCTATCTCGAGGCCGCCGGCGGCAACGCGGAGTCCGCGCCGCGGATCGATCGCGAGGCGCTGCGGTGGTTCTTTCTGGCTTATCGCCGGCTCCGCACCGACGCCCCCGGGGAAGCGGCGCACCCGGTGCCGGTCCGGACGGCCAGCCCGATGCCGATCCCCGAGGGGACCCCGGAATGGGAAGCCAGCCTGATCCGCCAGATCAGGCTCCGGGGATTCCTTTGGAACACCGAGCAGATCTACCGGGCATGGCTGCGACGTTTCGCCGCCTCCATCGCTCCCGTGACCCCCGACCGGGCCGGGGCCGCCGAAGTTCGCGACTTCCTCTCCGACCTTGCGATTCGCCGGCAGGTCTCCGCCAGTACCCAACGCCAGGCGCTCAACGCGCTGGTTTTCTACCATGCCCAAGTCCTCAAACATGAGCTGGGGGACCTCGGGGACTTTCGCCGCCCGCGCCGGCGGCCCAAGGTGCCGGTGGTGTTGTCCCGGCCCGAAATCGAACGGCTGTTCTCCCACTTGAAAAACGATTGGCTGTTGATGGCCCAACTCCAGTACGGCAGCGGCCTCCGCGTCACCGAGTTGCTCGAACTGCGCGTCCAGAGCCTCGACCTCGACCGCCGGCGCCTCTTGATCTTCGGCGGCAAAGGCGACAAGGACCGCGCCACGGTCCTCGCCGAACCGCTCGTGCCAAGATTGCGCGCTCATCTCGATCGCCTGCGGAAGATCTTCGAACAGGATCGCCGCGACCACGCCCCTCCGGTCTGGTTGCCCCATGGACTGGAACGGAAGTTCTCGGCCGGCGGGGCCCAATGGCAATGGCAGTGGCTGTTCCCCATGACCGAATGGTCCCTTGACCGGCAGACCGGCATCCTCCGCCGACACCACGTGCTGGACGGCGTTTACCAGCGCGTCGTCAAGGTCGCCGCCGAGCAGGCCGGTATCGACAAGCGGGTGACGCCGCACGTGCTCCGCCATAGTTTTGCCACCCATCTTCTGGAGTCCGGCACTGATATCCGGACCGTCCAGGACCTGCTCGGCCATGCCGATGTTGAGACCACCAGGATCTATACGCATGTCATGCAGCGCCCCGGCATGGGAGTAAAGTCGCCCCTCGAGGCACTGGGCGGCGGCTGAGACGAGCCCCGTCCGGCGTCCTCCGCGTCGGCCTCCGTTCCCTTCGCTATCTTCTGTGCGAATCTCCTCCGCTGCCTTGGCGACCTCCGGTTGAAAGCGGCGGCGTTCGGCGACGCCGCCCTACAGTCAACAACCGCTGATGCGGGAAGATCCTCCGCTTCCCTGGCGATCTTCTGTCAACTCGCCCGCTACCGCACCTGCAGCGTGTCGCCTTCGAAGGTAAGCCCGAGCGCAGGCACCACCACCGCCTTGCGGGCCCCGTCCTTGACCACCCGGCCCGCCAGCCAGGCATCGAAGCCCGCCGCCTTCGCCGCCGCCAGCGTCGCCCCGGCCACCTTCGGCGCCACGAAGGCGGCGAAGCCCACGCCCATGTTGAAGGTCGCGTAGGCCTCGGGCCGGTCGATCGGTCCGGATTCCATCAGAAACCGGAACAGCGCCGGCTCCGACCGCGCCGCCGTGATTTCATAGACGAACGGTTCGTCGAGCCGCATCAGCTTCCGCCAGCCGTGGCCGGTCACGTGCGCCACGTAGTTGAGCTTGAGCCCGCGCAGCTGGCATTCGCGCACGAAGGCGACGTAGATGACCGACGGCGCCAGCAGCGCCTCGCCGTATGTCCGGCCGTCGCCCACCGGCGTGGCGTAGCCTTGCGGCAGCCGTTCGGCCAATTGCCGGCAGAGTGTGAGGCCGTTGGTCTGCACGCCCGACGACGCCAGGAAGATGATCGCGTCGCCGTCGCGCACGTCGCCCGCGATGCGCCGGCTCTTCGGCGCGATGCGCCCCACCGCCGAGCCCGCGAGCACGATCGCGCCGGGCTCGACGAGCCCGCGCAAGGCCGGCGTCTCGCCCCCGCCCCAGACGGCGCCCGCCTGGCGGCAGCCCTCGGCAAAACCCGCCACCAGATCCCGGGCGCGGGCCTCGTCCGCAAACCAGCCGGCGTCGCCCACCGCGGCATGCATCGCCACCGACACGGGCAGCGCGCCGCAGGTCACGAGGTCGTTCACGATGGTCGCCACCGTGTCGACACCGATCTCGCGGTAGCAACAACGGCCGGTGGCCGCCTGCACCGCGTCGGCCACGAGGTTGTTCGTCCCCAGCCCCTCCTCGACGTGCGCCACATAGTGGTCGTCCGCCTCGAACAGATAGGCGCTTTCGCCGCGCACCGCCGGCGGTTCGCGCAGCCCGTGCGCCGCCAGCCCGTCGGCGGTCGTGCGCGCCGCCTCCTGGCAGGCGCGCTTGAAGGCGTCGAGCGACGCGTAATTCACGCCGGCAGCCTCGTAGCTCAGCGACATGGGCAAATGCCGATTGCCGATTGCCAGGTGCCGAATATCGCCGTCCGTCCGCCCGAATGCTCTGGAACGCAGCCCTTCAGCCGGCATTCGGCACTCCGCATTCGGCACTCAGTAGCTCCGGCCCTCATGTTTCTCAAAGTAATTGACGTAGGCCTGGTTCACCACGCGATAGCCGCCGGGCGTGGGATACTTGCCGGTGAAATACCAGTCGCCGGTGTGCCCCGGCACCGCCGCGTGCAGGTTCTCAATCGTCTGGTAGATGATCTGCACCGACCCCTGCCACTCGAGGCCGCGCGGGAGCACCAGTTCCACCACCTTCGCCGAGATCTCCTCGGCCGTGAAGGGCTCGTAGATCCGTCGGACCTGGTTCACGCCGGGCGAGAACGGCGGCGTCGTCTGCCGCAGCTCCTGGCGGCAGGCCTGGTACACCTCCTCCAGCAGGTCGCCCCGGCCGCGCTCCTTGAGCAGGGCCACCGCCGCCTCGAAGACGATGAACTTGGCCAGCTCCGACATGTCGATGCCGTAGCAGTCGGGATAGCGGATCTGCGGGGCGGTGGAGGCGATGATGATCTTCTTCGGGTTCAGCCGGGCCAGGATGCGGATGATCGAGCGCCGGAGCGTGGTGCCGCGCACGATGGAATCGTCGACCACCACGAGGTTGTCGGTCGGCTTCACCGACCCGTAGAAGATGTCGTAGACGTGCGAGGCCAGCTCGTTGCGCCACTTCTCCTGGCCGATGAAAGTGCGCATCTTCACGTCCTTGCTGATGGCCTTTTCGGCCCGCGGCCAGTTGCGCAGGATCAGGTCGTCGAGCAGCGCCTCGTTGAGCGTGCCGCGCTGGGCCGCGGTGAGGATGGCGGCCTTCACCGCGTCGCGCCGGCGCAGGCGCAGCGCCTCCAGCAGGCCGAAGTACGCGACCTCCGCGGTGTTGGGGATGAAGCTGAAGACCGTGTTCTGCAGGTCGTAGTTGATCGCGTTCAGCACCTGGTCGGCGAGGCCCGCCCCCAGCGCCTTGCGCTCGCGGTAGATGTCGGCGTCGTTGCCGCGCGAGAAATAGATGCGCTCGAACGAGCAGGAGGCGCGCGGCAGGGCGACGGTGAACGCGGTCGACGCGACGGTGCCCCGTTTCTTGACCACCGCCACGTGCCCCGGCGGCACTTCGCGGACCGCGGCGCCATCGAGGTCGAACACGGTCATGAGCGGCGCGCGCTCCGAGGCGAACGCGACCACCTCGTCGTTCTGGAAGAAATAGACGGGGCGGATGCCCGCGGGATCGCGCACCACGAAGGCGTCGCCGTTGCCGATCAGCCCCACCAGCGTGTAGCCGCCGTCCCAGTTCTGCGCCGCGCGGGTGATCACGCGGCCGATGTCGAGCTCCTCGCTGATGCGGCGCGACACCTCGCTGCCGGGCAGGCCGCGGGTGCGCAGCAGGCGGTAGAGGTCCTCGTGTTCCTCGTCGAGGAAGAAGCCGATCTTTTCGAGCAGCGCCTGGGTGTCGGTCGCGAAGATCGGGTGCTGGCCCATCGCGATGAGGCTGGCGTTCAGCTCCATCGGATTGGTCATGTTGAAGTTGCCGGCCAGCATCAGGTTGCGCGTCGGCCAGGGGCTGCGCCGGAAGTACGGGTGGCACGCGCTCATCGTGTAGCCGCCCGACGTGCCGTAGCGGAGGTGGCCGAGCAGGAGTTCCCCGCCGAAGTCGAAGTTCTTTTTGACCGTGTCGGTGAACTCCGGATGGATCGTGCCGTCGGCGACCATCGCCTCGTACTGCGCCAGCAGGTTTTTGAAGATCCGGTCGAGGGGGTTGGACTTGATGTTGCGCTCGCGGAACATGTACGGCTCGCCTGCGGGCATATCGAGTTTCACGCAGGCCACCCCCGCGCCGTCCTGGCCGCGATTGTGCTGCTTCTCCATCAACAGAAACAGCTTGAAGAAGCCCCACAGCGGCGTGCCGTATTTCTCCTGGTAATAGGCGAGCGGCTTCAGCAGCCGCACGATGGCGACGCCGCATTCGTGCCGGAGGGGATCGCTCATGGTGAACGCTCCATGGCGAAATACCCGCGGGCGGATCGGAAACCCGCCTTACCCGCAGTCCGCCGCCTCGACCGTGTTGGTCCCCGGCACCCTGAAGTCGGCAATGACGGATTGGTCATCCTCGCGTGATTGAGACCGTCCATTCCGGCGAGCCGGAGCCAATCGTCAACGGCTTTCTCGTCCGGGGATGCCCCGACCTTCGTTTTGGCGTGCCCCGTAGCGCAGGCTTCCAGCCTGCAACTTCGGTCCGGGCACAATGCCCAGTCGCAGCCACAGTGGCGCAGGCTTTCCAGCCTCCGCGGCTCGCCATAGCGCCGCTTCGGCGCGACGGCGGCGCCAGCCTGCAGAGCCGAAGCGCTCAACCGGTTCACTGGCCGGGTCGGGCAGCCAGGGATGGCTGCGCTACGGGGACGTCGTCCTGAACGGCAACCGCCGCGCGGAGCTCCTTGACCGCGCCGGGGTAGTTTGTGAGCC
>JBJKRD010000366.1:0-4185 GCA_046704925.1 Opitutaceae bacterium
GGCGGACTACCGCTATTTCGACAGCCTGCGCTTTGCGCGGTTGACGCTTTACCTGCGCACGCGGAATCCCAACGGCCGCATCACCTATTCGACGCTCGTCTATCAGCTCACCGCGACCGACCTGCAGCAGGCGCTCGGCGTGGCCGCGAACATCCAACGCCTAACATCCAACGTCCAACTTTCAAAACCCAAGATCCAACGCACGAGTCTGGCAAACGTGAGGCAGGGCCGATGATAGGCGACCCAAGACCACGCTCGCCGATTCCGGCGCCGGAGCCCACATGAGCAACCTGCAATTTCGTTCGGTGATCGGGATCGAAGGCGTCAATCCCTATGTGCTCATCGGCGCGCGTCGCGCCGCCCGCTTGCGCAAAGGCTGGCGGCGGCCGCTTCCCGTTCGCGTCCGGGTAAATGCCCGGCCCGAAAAGCCGTGGCGCATCAATCTGCTGCCGGCCGGCCAGGGGCGCTTCCGTCTCTACCTGCACGGTGACCTGCGCCGGGCGTCGGGCACCAAAGTGGGTGAGACGGTCATCGTGGAGCTGGAGTTCGATGACGCATACCAGCGCGGTCCCATCCATCCGTTGCCTTCATGGTTCCGCGCTGCGCTCGACCGGAATCGCAGAGCCAGGCAAACATGGGACGATTTGATCCCGAGTCGCCGGAAGGAGATCTTGCGCTATTTTTTCCGGCTGAAGACCGCCGATGCGCAGGCTCGAAACGTTCGGCGGGCGATCCACGTTCTGTCTGGCGGCCAGGGACGCTTCATGGGCAGGTCTTGGAATGAAGAACCGATCGAGGTCCGCCGCCCCGCCCGGGTTCGCCGCCAATGCTGACTCGCTCTTGAGCTTCTGGAGCGCTTGGGTCATACGACGGTGGTCAGGGCTGCGGAGCCGCCCGATCATCGGTCTGGTCCAGTTCCGGATGGTCCGGCCAAAAAAGCGTCAGAATCATGGCACGTTACGCAGCATTCCTCAGGGGCGTCAGCCCCAGCAACTTGAAGATGCCCGACTTGCAGCGGGCGTTTGCCGCCGCCGGCTTCCGCGCCGTCCGAACCCTCCTTTCCAGCGGCAATGTCGTCTTTGAAGCGGAAAAGCAGCCGCCCCGCACGCTCGCGCGCCGCGCCGAGGCCGGAATGAAGACCACCCTGGGCCGGGTGTTTGGCACCATCGTCTGGTCCATCGACGACCTGGACCAACTGCTACGCTCGGACCCGTTTGCGGCCTTCGATCTGCCAGCCGAAGCCAAGCGGGTGGTCACCTTTCTGCGCGAGCCGGCCCAGGTGCGCGGGCTGCCGATCGAGGAGAAGGGGGCCCGCCTCCTGGCCGTGCAGGGTACCGTGGCGTTCACGGCGTACGTCCGCCATCCCAGCGGACCGGTTTTCATGACCCTCATCGAGCGTACGTTTGGATCCGACGTCACCACCCGAACCTGGAACACGGTCGCCAAGTGTGCGCGGGCCGGCAGGGAATGAACGGATCCATGTGCGATCGTACCCAAGCGCCCCGCCGGGCCGATTCGGCCTCAGCCGCGGACTCGAGCGCGAGACGCGGCGCTTCTGCCACGTCGGTTGCCCGGAGGTGACCCGCGAGCTGTCAACGACCGGGATCGGATCCGGGCGCGCTCGCTGCTGCGCGAACGCTGGGGCGGGCCGGAGGTGGTGACCCGCGGGCGCCGGCATCAGGCCGGCCGCCTTCCCGGGTTTGTCGCGATCGAGTCCAGGCGGCCCGTGGGATTGGTCACGTATTTCCTCGCGCACCGGAGTTGTGAGATCGTCACCCTCGCCTCCCTGACGTCCGGCAAAGGCATTGGCACCGCGCTCGTCCGGGCGGCACTCAAGTCGGCTGCCGCCCGACAATGCCGGCGCGTCTGGCTCATCACCACGAACGACAACACCGGCGCCCTGCGCTTCCATCAGAAAACGGGCTTCAGCTTGGTGGCCCTCCACCGCGAGGCCGTCAGCAAGTCCAGGAAGCCGAAACCAGGCATCCCGGACAGGGGCGGCGACGGCATTCCGATCCGGGATGAGATCGAGCTGGAGATCAGGTTGCGATGAACGCCCGCCCGGCTGCTCAATTGGTGGCCGGATCCTCGGGCTCGCCGGCCATGAGCCGCCACTCCGGGCTGAGGTCGCCGAGAATCGACCGCCAGAGGCCGTGGCCGTCGGTGCGTTCCAGCAACTCCGGGCTGACGGGCGGCGTGACGACCCAGGTGTTGTGCCGCAGCTCGTTTTCGAGCTGGCCCTTGCCCCAGCCCGAGTAGCCCAGGAACGCCCGCAGGCGCACGCCTTCGCCCTCGCGGAGGGTCTCGGCTTTTGCCGGATCGATCCCGAAATAGAACCGGTAGCCGGTCGCGAGCGGATCAGGCTCCCAGGCGGCGAGGATGAGCTGTTCCGTCTGCACCGGCCCGCCCTGATAGACGGGCACGCGCGCCAGCGGGCCTTCCGCAAACCGGTCGTTGATGTCGCCAAGCTTCTTGTCGAGCGGCCGGTTGAGCACCACCCCCATCGCCCCCTCATCGCCGTGCGCCGACAACAGCACCACCGACCGCCGGAAATTCGGGTCCCGCATGCCCGGGTGAGCCAGCAACAGCGAGCCCGCCAGATTGCCCCCGGCCTTCCCCTGTTCGCGCATGCCCCAATGATCGGCAGATTCGCGGCGCCGTCAATGTCGTCACCGCCAAAACCGGCCGCCGCCGGATTACAGTTTTGTCACCTTCACGCCCGCGTCGCCGAGGATGGGGCCGACGAGCGGATCATTGCTGTAATCGTCGCGATACTTGATCTCGGCAATGCCCGCCGCCGCGAGGATCTTCGCGCAGTTGATGCAGGGGAAATGGGTGACGTAAGCCACGCAGCCCTCGACGCTGCTGCCGCGGCGTGCGGCGTCGGCCACCGCGTTCTGCTCGGCGTGCACCGTGGCCTGCTCGTGCCCGTCGCGCACCCGCGAGGTGTGGGGGGTGCCGGGAAGGAAGCCGTTGTAGCCCGCCGCCACGATCCGGTTGCGGCGTTCCCCGCCGGTCACGATCACGCAGCCGACGTGCAACCGCTCGCAGTTGGAGCGCGAGGCGATCAGCACCGCGGTGGCCATGAAGTATTCGTCCCACGAGGGACGGTGGGCAAACCCCGCGGCGGCCTGGGTCACGAGATCGATCGGGTCGGACGGCGAACTCATGCCACGTACTAAACGCCGGCGGATCGCCAAGACGTGTCAGATGTGCGCCGAACCTTTCCATCGGTTTTGTTACCTCGCGGCCATTTGACGTTTTCGCAGCCCGGCGCACCGTGCGGTGTGTCACCCCGCGTCGTCCAGGCCGAGCTGCTGGATCTGCTGTCGCCGGACCATCCGGCGGCGCGCCACAACCGGCGCGATCTGCGGCTGACCAACGCCGTGATGGGCAATCACCGCTGGCTCGAACGCGCGCTGGCGGCGCATCACCGGCCCGGGGATCGTCTGCTGGAACTGGGGGCCGGCGGGGGCGAATGCCTGGCGCGCCTCGCCCGCCGCGGCTGGCCGGTGGACGGCCTCGACCTGTGGCCCGCCCCGGCGGCCCTGCCGGGCGGGGCGCATTGGCACCGGGCCGATCTCCGCACCTTTGACCGCTACGACCGCTACGAGGTGGTCTACGGCAATCTGATCTTCCACCAGTTCACCGTCGGCGAGCTGCACGCGCTGGGCGACCGCCTGCAATCGGCGCGTCTGATCGTGGCCTGCGAGCCCGCGCGGCGCCGCGCCTCGCAGTGCCTTTTCGGGATCTTCGCGCCGCTGGCGGGGGCCAACCACGTCTCCCGGCACGACGCCCACGTCAGCATCGCCGCCGGTTTTCGCGGCGCGGAACTGCCGCACCTGTTCGGCCTCGATCCCGGGCGCTGGGCGTGGCGCTGCTCGACCACGCCCCTGGGTGCATACCGCCTCGTGGCGCGGCGGCGGGGATCCGGATCATGAGCATCGCCGGGACCCGCGGACCGGCTCGTCCGGTCGAGATCGTCGGCGGCGGCCTCGCCGGCCTGTCGCTGGGCGGCGCGCTGGCCCGCGCCGGCGTACCGGTGACGGTGATGGAGGCGCACGACTACCCGCGCCACCGGGTCTGCGGCGAGTTTATCACCGGGCTCGACGATGAAACCATTTGCCGCCTGGAGCTCGCACCCATCCTTGAGGGCGCCCGGGCGCATCGCCAGGTATCGTGGTT
>JBJKRD010000367.1:0-7404 GCA_046704925.1 Opitutaceae bacterium
CTCCATACCGGGGTGTTCTATCGGAATCCAACCCCACCGCCCACCTAAGACCAGATGATCCGGGAGCGCCAGCAGGTGCAGGCGGGACGGACGCTGGCGCTGGAAGAGATCGTGGGCAGCAACGGCACGGACAACGGCGAGGTACACGCCGGCTGAAGCCGGCCCGAAACGCGGGCGAAATCGGAGCTGCCTGCGTCCCGCAAGGCCGGCGGTCCCGCCGATGCGGGCTTACGGCCGCCGCGGGTACGCGCCCGGGGTGGCGGCATCCTGTTCCGACCAGCCGAGCAGCTTCAGGACGTCCGCCGGCGGTGTTTTCGCCGGCACATAGTCCGCAATTGGTCGCGCCAAACGATAGCGTTCCAGCTCCGGACTTTGGAAGACGGAGCCCTCCCAGCCATCCACGCACCGGCTGTGTCCCGCGAATTCCGCCTGCAACTGGTGGAGATCGGCCGGCGTGTTCAGCTCGACCGTGCAATCCGGCCCCGCCGCTGGGCTCCACACGATCAGCGGCGTCGTGCTCGCTTCGCCGGCGCGGACGTAGACATTGTCGTCCAGCTCGCTGACCTGCGGCCGGGCGAGGCGGCCGCACAGCGCCTTGCTCTGCTGGACGCGCAGGAGCGGTTTGCGGAACCCGGCGTCCGCCACCAAGAGGTTGCCGGCGAAGACATGACCTTCCCGCTGGTCCACATCCGGGCCGGTGCTGGGATGCCAGCCAAAATGGTCGCCCGTCGCGCTGCGTTCGTTGCGTTCGATCACCGCCGGCGTGTTGACGAACGTGTTGTGATAGATCCGGACATTCGAACTGTTGAGCACGCGAACGCCCTCGCTGCAACCGACGAATACGTTGCCGGCGCAGACCGCGCCCTTGGAAATTTCGAAGAAAAATCCGACCAAGGCGCCCTGGACCCAGTTGTCGACGAAGACCCCGTCGACGTTGCCGACGTCGTACCAGATGCCGTTCGAGTACGGCTGATCGATCACGAGGTTGTCCCGGCAAGTGACCCGGTGGCACTGGTTGAAGATCTTCACCGCAGCAGGGTAGTAGCCCGTAAGCTGCTCGATGTTGTTGCGGCGGAAGATGTTCTTCTCGAGCAGGACGTCGGACGATCCGATCACGTAAACACCTTCGGTGCCGGTATCGCTCACGAGGCAGTGGCGCATCGTGAACCGATCGCCGCGAAAGTAACCGGCGACGCGGGAACAGAAGGAAATGGTGACATTCTCGAGGGTCGTGCCCACGACCTCCTTGCCATAGGTAGCCGGGTCAGCCGGACCCTCGGGTTCGTTCGTGGGCTCCTCTGAAACCGGCGTGGCCGGCTTCTTGCCCTCGATGTCGAACGCGCGGTACGCAAACTGCGTGACAGTGATCCCGCGGATTACCGGGCCCTGATGATCGGGGACCTTGCCATGGCACTCCCGGCTGGTGCGGACGAGCGCGTTATCCCAAGCCGTGATCTCGACCAGATGATTTCCGGGATCGATCCCGATATAAACGTAGCCATTCTGGTAATCGACATAGAACGAATGCGCATCGAGTTCGCCTTCCCAGCCGACGGAGCGCAGCAATTCGCCATCGACAAAAACCATGTCGTTGTTGAAGCGGTACAGCGGCGTGCGCATGCCCTCGCGCTGACGCTGCCACCAGCCGAGAGGCCCCGCCGGAAAGAGCGGCGTCCAAGCGGTCCGCCACACATGGTCGCGCAACGCCTCCCACTCCGTCGCCACCCGGGTCCCTTTGATGACCGGGTGCTCGTCAGCGTATGGTTGGATGGTGATGCCCTGATTCAACCGCAAACCACCGGTCCGGTAGACGCCGCCGCGCATCACGATCGCGTCGCCGGTCACCACCCGGGTGATCGCCACCTCCAAGGTGGTGGGCTGCCCGGGCGGGGTACCGGGAGCGTCGACCCGGCCATCCGGCGCCACGTAGTAGACGTGGGAAGCCCCGGACGGCGGCGCATAGAACTGCTGGATTGGGCCATAGGGACCGCCGGACGGCTGCGCCCGGCCTCCCGGTGCCGCGGCTACGGTGGCGAGAATCGCCCAGACAAGCCGGGTCGATCGCAAACCGGCGGCCAGGGCGCCTCTCCGCCCAAGGGACAGAATACTCCCAAATGCGGTCGAAATCCGTGGATGACCGAGATCCATATCGAATCCTCTGGATGAAGGCTGGATAAACGTCGGATCGGCAAGAATCCCGACCGGCCCAGCCTCACGACAATAGTCGCGGCAGTAAAGGATTTCGTGAGCGCACCCGCCTTTCCGGGCGGCCCCGCCAAGGCGCGCTTCCCTACCCCGGAAGCCGGGCGATCAGGGATTCGCGCACCCGATGCGCCGCCGCGTCAATGTCGTACGTGACGTCCGGCGGCAACACCTTGGCCATGTCGCTGCGAAAGGCACGGCTGGCCAATTTCTCCCGAAGGCTCGCCTCAAAATCCGGGCGCCGGACCCGTGTCCCCTCCCTTCGCATATAAGTGCGGAAAGCATCGACCACGCGTTTGGAATCCACCACCGGCTTCCCGCCGCCAGCCAGCGATTCCTCGTGGCGCGCACAGGCCCGATCCAGATCGAACAGATCGCGTCCCTGGCTGCGTTGCAGCAACGCCCGCATCTTCGTGCCCAACATCTCATCAAGGTCGAAGGTCTTGAGCGTGACCGCGCCCCGCAGATCCGGCAGCGGCGGTGCATACCGGAGGGCCGCCAACGGGTAGCACGGCTCGCGCTCGTTGAAGTTGACCTCGATCTTGATCTTCATTTCCGCAGGCGGCGCCGCGGTCGGCCGGTACGTGTAGATCAAACGCCGGATCTTGGACGGTTGGGAGAGATTGCGCATCGCCGTCCGCATGGAGGTCAGCCTCCGGCTGGTCGGACGGCCCAACAACGGCTCCAGCACCCGCACCAGCGCCCGTTCGACGTGCGCCACAGGACGGTCACCGACCAGCACCAAGTCGATGTCCTCCGAATAGCGTGCGGCCGGCGGCAAATGCAGTTTGTGCAATGCCGTGCCACCGCGCATCGCCACCTGCGCGGACAAAAACCGGTCGCGGTAGATCGCGATCATGGCCCGGGTCAGGAGCAGATCCTGCTCGACTTGGGCGTCGGTCGCCCATGCCGCGTGGTGGCGCCACGCAATGATCTCGGCCCTCGTTCTCATAAGCCGGTTTCGATGGCCAGGTTCACCTGCACCCGCCATCGTTCATCCAACGCGGCGTCCGTGATCGGCGTGCCCGGTTCCAGGGGACAAACCCGCGGTTGCCGGGCAGCCACCCAGCGCGCCAAGGGCCCGGTCATGCCCGTGCCCGCCACGCGATCCAACAGGTGCCCGAGCCGCTGCGCCACGCCCGGATTGGCCTCCTTGTTCGCCGCCGCCAGCAAAGCGCGAGGGTGAAGTCGCGGGCTCAGTTCAGTCAGGACGCTGGCCACGAGATTGAGTCCTCCCGCCGCGGCGGCGTAACGGACCAGATCCACGGCTGTGCCCTCGGGCGTGCTGACCCGGACGATGCCGTTCTCGAGTGTGCGGGTCTCGACGGGAGCCGATGCAGCGGTCCGCTTGGTGAAAAAACGGATCCGTTCGCGTCCAATGCGAACCGGGCGCAACTGCCGCGGCGCCACGATCTGGGTTTCCTGGACGGCGAAATGCGATGCCCCGTGCCATTGGGCCGCGGTCAACAGGCCCACGTAATATTCCGTCACCCCAAGAAAACGCATCAACCCATCGAGATACCACGCCAGGGGAGGCGAGCCCAGGGAATGGTGCTCGTGCGGCACGATCACGAAGAAGTCGTGCCGCGGCAGCGGCCGGACGATCCGACCCCGCCGGTGGAGACGGTTGAGGGCAGCCCGGCGGGCCGTCGGCGACTGGGTCGATTTTGCTGCCAAATCTTTGCCGGTAAAGCTGTACACGCCTGCGCGCTGCCTCGAGTCGACAAATTCCGAAACAAGTCCCCGATGATGAACCCGTTGTCTCATAATCTCGGCCCAACAACGTATATCTCTAAAATGATATTCAATGTTTCGATATGGATATGCTCTGGCAAGCACCAATTGCCGCCGATTCCTTGTGGATGCCAAGGAACCGGCAGTCGTTGCTCGCTCAATCTGGATCCTGCGCACGGGGCCCAGCCACCGACCGACCGACCGGTGATCGGTTCCGCGCCTGAAGGACCACATTCTCTCGCGAGCGCTGTCGACCGGCGGCCGCCACGGCGGCGCTGGAGGCACCTCCGTTTGCCTAGACGCTGTCGCGAGCCGGCCCGGTTCAGATTGAATCCGTCCTACCGCCACACGATCGTCTCGGCCCGCGGTGATCAACTCCACAAAAGCAAGGCGCCGTCCCAGCCTTGACTGCGACGGCGCCGAAACGATCAACCTATACCAGAGAAACCCCTGCGAATCAGAAGCTGAAGGTATTGGTCACGAACCATTCCTGCACGGGTTTGATACGGACGGTCGCCCAGGTCTTCCCGTCAGGCTCCACCGTGACCGGAATCAGGCCATGCTTGGCGCCCACGTTGCGCACGTTCAACTGGATCTTCCAGTCAATCTTGCTCGTCAGCTTCCGGTGGTAGCTAACCCACAGGTCAGCATAGCCTTCGGAGGGCCCGTACGTGGGACTGCTCAGGTCGTAGACCGGGACCGGCGAGCCGGAGACATTCTTGACCGGATAGCAGATGACGACCTTGTCCTGCCACCGATACGCTCCTCCCACCCCGACGCCCTTGAGCCGTCCGTTGAGAAATCCGTCGCCGAACTGGTAATCGGTGACGAAGTTGAAGGTCCACTGGCGGATTTCGGGCACGGCCGACCCTTCCTGGAGTTTCAACGCCGTATAATTGCCGAGAAATACAGCCCAAATGTTGGGATAGAGGGAGAAGGCCGGGTTGCCGAACTGCGTCATCGCACCCGCGGGCGTGTAAGTGCCGTCCGCATTGATCAGCAGCGGAGTAAGGTAGTTGACGAAATCGGTGAGGGTCTGACCACCGATGTTCTTCTGGCTCGCCTCGGTCTTGGCGGCGTTGAGCGAGACACGCCAGTTATCGGTCGGATTGGCGGTCAGTTCGAACTCGTAGCCCTTGGACTCCGTGTCGGCCGTCACGCTGAAACCCTGCGGCGTCACCGCCGAATAGGTGGTGACCGATGCCGGGGTGGGCACATATTGAGTCGCGTTCACCACGGAGGGGTTGGCGTTCCAAAACGTCGTATATGGCGTCGGCCCCGGCGGCAGAACATCCGTGGGAGTGAAGTTCCACGCCCTGAAGAAACCCAAACTCTGCAGGTGAGCCTGGATGCCGTTCCACGTATTGATGGCGGAGTTCTCCTCGTCGATCGCCATCTGATCCGTCTCGGCCACGGTCGGATGCATCGAGTTGGGCGAGCCTATCGGAAAACCATTGGTCCAAGTGTGGCGATAGGAAGAACTGCTGGACACGTCCTCACGGCTTGACCAGTCGTAGCCGGTCAGATGGTACAGGAACACGTTGCGCCACTTGAGGCCCTGCTGGATGACGTTGCCGATAAGGTTGCCGTTCCCCAGGGTGCTGGTGCCATTGGTGACGCGCGTGTCGTATTTCACCGCCCGGAACCAGTACCTGCCATCCTTGGTCGACAGGGTGACGCCGTATTCGCGGGTCTTGCCCGACGGATTGGGGATCGGGTTGTTGTAGAGATCGACGCGCTGGCTCGTAACTTGGAAGTTGCTCGACTCGTTGTACGAAAGGCCAACTCTGACCGGGAGGAAGTCGTGGGGCAGGAGGTCGTTCACGTGCAACACGACGCCTCCGCTCGTGGAGTGGCCCTTTTGAATGTTGCCGTGACGGTAACCGCCTTCGATGGAGTAGTCGGAGGGCTGCAGATCGAGCATGTTGCGCTCGAGGGGCATGGTTGCGGCAGTCGCGTTCTTCGTCTTGACCTGATCATAGCGCCAACCGTACGTCACCACGACGGCGTTTTTCCAGAAGTGTCCCTGGTACGAACCGGAATAGGAGATGGTCTCGCGCTGTTGTTTTTGGGCGAGTGTCATGAGGCTGCCGCTGCCGTCGAGGTCTGTCACGAGGTTATCCTGGAAGTAGCTCCAGCCGACGTAGTTGGCGGGGTTCGAGGATTGGAAAAGCGCGGTCGTGCTTCCCGGCGCCGGGTTGCCGTTGAACGCCTGGTAGTATGAAGCGGGGACGGTCCATGGATTACCGAACGGAACGGAAAAATTCCGCCACGTCGTATCGAACACATAGACGCCCGTACTGGGCAGCGCGACGGGGGCCTGCACTCCGGGGAGCTGCGCCCCGGACGGCGAGTCCCGGTTGATGATCGACGAACCGAGATAAATGACCGCGACCGGCTGGCGATCAAAGAAGGCGTGGGAATTCCCGGTGTT
Organism: Opitutaceae bacterium; assembly: GCA_046704925.1. GTDB lineage: Bacteria > Verrucomicrobiota > Verrucomicrobiia > Opitutales > Opitutaceae > Fen-1467. The sequence goes on from JBJKRD010000367.1 coordinate 6,371, forward strand.
TTGGTTCCAGAAGCCGTCCCAAGCCTGGCTGTTCGCATACAACTGCCACTGGTGGTTCTCGGTGAAATATTTGTCGTCCACGCCGACAAAGTTGAACTCGTGCTTTCCCAGAAGCTTTACGAGGAAATCGTTCTTGAGAAAGTCGGATGCGCGAAGTTCGCCGAAGAGCGAAAGGCGCTTGCTCTCGTGGTCACTGTGGAAAGAGGTGCCGGCGTTCGTGGAATTGTTACCCGTGACGAAAGGCCGGCCGAAGTTGGGATTATTGACACCGCCGGTGCCGGCATTCCAATAGTAATCCGCCAGGTTCTTCGTGAGGTCGATCGTGAGCGTCGGGGTGTAGGGAAGCAGGGCCGCGCCGCCGCGATTGTATTTCTGGCGGTCGTAGGTCAGTTCGAGGCCGACACGATCATTCAGCGCCGTTTGCTGGAAATCCAAGTTGTAGGCGGTCCATCGCTCGAATTCCATCTTCGTCGGACCATCGATCAGGGTCTTGTAGAAATTAAAGATCGACGGATCCGTCAGCGACATCGCCTTGTATTGCCCGTACTTGGCGGCGTTGACGATAGACCGGTCATTGCCGGCATAGGGATCATAGAAAGGCAGGGCGGGATCGTTGTTGGGATTCTGCGAATTATGGGCGTTCATCCAGGCCGTCATGGCCCCCGACACGTTGTTAACATCGAGCAACATGGCGTTCGTGCGCTTACCGGCGACGCTGCCCGAAATACCAAGGATGTTTCCGTTGCTGTCGCGGGCACCGTTGTTGATCCATCCGCTGTTAGCCCCGTAGAACTGGTTGGTCACGCCGTCAAAAGCGAAGAAGGGCTGTTGCTGGTTCACGACGTCGCCCATATACGGCTGGAAGGTCGACACGCTCTGCTGGATCATACCGAAGCTGGAACCATTGTAACCCGCGGGAATATTGGCGAGGTCGGTCCGCCAAACATCGTAAACGTTCTGCGCCACGGCCCGCCCCATTCCGCTGAAGGGATTGCTGGCGCTGACCGCGACCGGGCGGTACCAAGGGCTAATGG
>JBJKRD010000368.1:0-20045 GCA_046704925.1 Opitutaceae bacterium
GCACGTAGGTGGCGCACGGCGCCAGGTGCTTTCGATCCGTGATCACGGCCTCGACCATTTCGGAAACGGACGCCGCCGGCGCGTAATAGGCGGATCCGGTCTTGAGCAGACCCACGATCTCCGCGCCCCCCTTGCGGGTGCGCTCCACGAGCCGGTCGATCGTCGGACCGTCGAGGAGTTCCGTGATCGGCACGCCGCCCACGGTGGTCAGGCGCGGCAGCGGCACCATCTGGTCGCCATGCCCGCCCAGCACCATCGCATGCACCGAGGTGAGCGCACAACCCAGTTTCTGCGCGACGAAGTAGCGGAAGCGCGTCGAATCGAGGATGCCCGCCATGCCGACCACCCGGCGCAGGGCAAAGCCGGTCGCCCGCAGGGCCACGTGGCACATGACATCCAGGGGGTTGGACACGACGATGACCACCGCGTTGGGCGCGTGCTCCGCGATCGCCCGCGCCGCCTGTTTGACGATGCCGGCGTTGACCTTGAGCAGATCCATCCGGTCCATGCCCGGTTTTCGCGGCAGCCCGGCGGTGATCACCACCACGTTGCTGTCTGCGATCTGCGCGTAATCGCTGGCGCCGACGATGCCCACGTCGTAGCCGCGAAGCGGCCCGGCATGGAGAAAATCCAGCGCCTTGGCCTGCGTCATGCCGCCTTCGATGTCGATCATGACCAGGTCCGCGATGACCTTTTCGGCGAGATAGTAGGTTGCCGTCGCGCCGACGTTGCCCGCCCCGATGATGCTGACCTTGTTCTTTGCCATGATGACCTCCTTACGCCGCGGAACCGGCCAGCTGGTGGTGGGCGGTCCGCAGCGCGGCCGCCGCCTGGTCGAACGCCTCCCGATCGCCCGGTGGGAGCTTGAGTTCGAGAATCCGGCTGACGCCGTGCTCGCCCACGAAGGCCGGCACCCCGATCGCCAGCCCCTGGACCCCGTACTCCCCTTCGCACCGGACCGACACCGGCAGCAGGGCGTTCGCATTGGCGATGATGGCGTCCACCAGCGTCGCAGCCGCGGCGCTGGGGGCGTAGTAGGAGGTCGAGCGCTGGGCCAGGCCCAGGATGGTGTCGCCCGCCTGGCGCGCCTCCTCGATCAACTCGCGCAGGCGTTGCTCGCCCAGGACGGTGGCCGCCGGGATGCCCGAGACGCGGATCGTGTCGATCAGGAAAACCATGCTGGGATGATGCGGCCCGATGATCAGTCCCGTGACTTCCCGCGGCGAGACCCCCAGTGCACGGCTGACCAGATGACGGATACGCGTCGCACTGAGCAGCCCGCCCACCCCCATGACCTTCATCCGATCCGCGCCCAAGGTTTCCTGGATCAGCAGCGTCAGCAGGTCCACCGGTTCGACAATGTTGATCACCAGGGCCTGCGGGGCGACGCGGCGGATGTCGGCGGCAATCGCCCGGACGGCGGGTGCATTGTCGCGGTACAAGTCCTCCCGTTGCTCGCCCGGTTTCCGCACCCGACCCGCGGCGATGATGACCACGTCGCTGCCGGCGATTTCGTCGACCCGCACGCTCCCGCGGATGGTCGCCGCGTAGCCGCGGATCGGCCCGGCCTCCATCAGGTCCAGGGACTTGCCCGCGGCCACCCCCTCCTTGATGTCGACCAGCACGACATCCGCGACGCGCGTTTCCGCGATGAAGAAGGCCGTGTTGGTGCCGACGTTGCCGCTGCCGATGATGCTGACTCGTTTCATGACGCCTCCTTGGAAACCGGGCCGCGGGCGCCCATTGCCGACCTTGGGGTCTTTAATTCGACCTAGACCCAATTGTCGTCATCGTCAACCCAACCGGCCTCAACCCCCGGCAAGCCGGCGCCGCAAGATTTCGTCGACCAGGCGGGGATTGGCCCGACCCTGCGACCGCTTCATGACGAAACCCTTCATGGCGTTGATCGCATTCTCCCGGCCGCCCCTGAAGTCGGCGACCGATTTCGGATTGCCGGCGATGGCTTCGTCGCACCAACGCTCGAGCTCGCCGGCGTCGGTGGATTGCCGCAGGCCCCGGCGTTCGACCACCGTTTCGGGCGCCTCGCCGGTGCGAAACATCTCCCCGAAGACCTCGCGTGCCAGGCTGCTGGAAATCGCCCCGTCCTCGACCAGGCGCACGAGGCCGGCCACCTGCGCCGGACGCACCCGGCTTTCGGCCAGGGGCATCCCGGCGGCCGCCAGTTCCCGCAGCAGGTCGTTAACGATCCAGTTGGCCGCGGCCTGGGGCCGGTCGCAGAGTTTTGCCGCCGCTTCAAAGTAGTCGCTCAGCGCCGGGTCCGGCACGAGCACGCTGGTGAGCGTGTACGGCAGGCGGTACTCGTCGGAGAACCGTCGCTGCCGGTCGAACGGCAGCTCCGGACATTCGGCGCGCAGTCGTTGCTTCCAGGCCTCGTCCACCTTCACCGGCATCAGGTCGGGATCGGGAAAATACCGGTAATCGTGCGCCATCTCCTTCGTCCGCAGCGACTGGGAGGCCCCGGTTTCGCCGTCGAAGTCGCGGGTCTCCTGCACGACCGCGCCCCCCGCTGCCAGCACCGCCGCCTGCCGCCGGATCTCGGCGGCGATGCCGTCGCGCACAAACGAGATCGAGTTGAGGTTCTTGAGCTCCACCTTCGTGCCCAGGCCGGTGGTGCCGGCCGGCCGGAGGGACACGTTGGCATCGCAGCGCATCTGGCCCTTTTCCATGTCGCAGTCCGAGATGCCGCCGGCGACCATGACCATCTTGAGGGCCGTCAGAAAGGCGTAGGCCTCCTCGGCGCCGTGGAGCGCCGGCTCCGATACGATTTCCATCAGCGGGGTGCCGGCGCGGTTGAAATCGACCAGGGACTCGCGGGCGAAATGGTTGAGCTTGCCGACATCCTCCTCGAGGTGGATGCGCGTGAGGGGGATGCGCTTGTGTTCGCCCATCACGTTGCGCGCCGGCCCGGGCAGCTCGATTTCCACGCCGCCGCCGCGGCAGATGGGCTGGTCGTACTGGGAGATCTGGTAGTTCTTCGGGCTGTCCGGATAGAAATAGTTCTTCCGGTCCCATTTGCACACCGGCGCGATTTCGCAGCCGAGCATCAGGCCCGCCTTCACGACCTGATCGAGGGCCGCGCGGTTCATCACCGGCAGCACGCCGGGCAGCGCCAGCACCACCGGGTCGGTGAGCGTGTTCGGCGGTTCGCCGAAACCCGTCGCAACCCGCGAAAACATCTTGGAGCGGGTCTTGACCTGGACGTGGACCTCCAGCCCGATCACCGGTTCGAAGTTCATGCTGAGTAGCGAGTGGTGACTAGCGAGTAGGGAGTAGTTCAGTGTCCGCCGCGTTCGCGGCCGTCAATGTAGCCCTGGAGGAGGCGTGAGACTTCATCGACGCTGAACTGGAGCGACATGGTATCCGCGTAGCCCAGATCGTGCGCAAGGATCAGCTGGTACAGGCATTCATCGGCCGCTCCCTGCGCTGTGTTATTAAAACGAAGCTTGTCGGGTTTGGTCCGTTTTCGGAAGCCCTCGACAAAATTCGAGGGAATGCCGGCAGCGGCGCGGCGCAACTGGCCGGTCAATCCATAGAGCTCGTGACGGGAAAATGTATCCGTGCATCGGTAGACCGCCAACGCAAACGCATGGGCTTTTTGCCACACGAGGACGTCGCGAAAGGAGTGGGATTTGTCGTTCATTCTCGCTACTCGCTACCCGCTGGTCGCTACGGTCTTCACAGCTGCGGGTGCCGCTGGTGCCAGTCGTGCGCCTGTTCGTAGGCGTGGGCGATTGCCAGCAGGTCGGCTTCGCGGAAGGGCTGGCCGACGATTTGCAGGCCGATCGGCAGGCCGCCACGGGTGAAACCACAGGGGACGGAGACGCCGGGGACGCCGGCGAGGTTGAGACTGATGGTGTAAATGTCGCTCAGGTACATCGCCAGGGGGTCGGACACCTTTTCCCCCAGTCGGAACGGCGGCGTGGGCGCAGTCGGCGTGAGGAGCGCATCCACCTCGCGGTAGGCGTCGAGGAAATCCTGGCGGATGAGCGTCCGGACCCGCTGCGCCCGCAGATAATAGGCGTCGTAGTAGCCGCTGCTCAGCACGTAGGTGCCGAGGATGATCCGGCGCTTGACCTCCGGGCCAAAGCCTTCGGCCCGCGATCGGAAATACAGGTCGACGGCATCGGCGGCCTGCGCCGACCGGTGCCCGTAACGGACCCCGTCATAGCGGGCGAGATTCGAGGAGCACTCGGCCGTCGCGATGATGTAATAAACGGCGATGGCGTGGGCGGCATGCGGCAGCGAGACCTCCTTCACCTCGCATCCCAGCCGGCGATAGAAGGCCACCGCCGCGTCGATCGCGGCGCCCACCTCGGGATCGAGACCCGCCCCGAAGTATTCGCGCGGCAGGCCGAGCTTCCACGGCCCCCGCCGCCGGCCCAGCTCGGCCGCATAGTCGGGCACCGGGACATCGACGGAGGTGGAATCGCGTGGATCATGCCCGGCAATGGCCCCGAGCAGCAGCGCCGCGTCGGCCACCTGGCGTCCCAACGGCCCGATCTGATCCAGGGACGAGGCAAAGGCCACCAATCCGTAGCGGGAAACCCGCCCGTAGGTGGGCTTGACGCCCACCAGTCCGCAGAAGGCAGCCGGCTGCCGGACCGACCCACCGGTGTCCGAGCCCAGGGCGGACGGCGCCTCCCCGGCGGCCACCGCCGCCGCGCTGCCGCCCGAGCTGCCGCCGGGCACGCGGCCCAGATCCCAGGGGTTGGCCGTCGGGCGGAACGCGGAGTTTTCCGTCGACGAGCCCATGGCGAACTCATCGAGGTTGGTCCGGCCCCAGAGGACCGCGCCCGCCGCCCTCAGGCGTTCGGTCACCGTGGCGTCGTAGGGCGAAACGAAATTCGCGAGCATCCGGCTTGAGGCCGTGAGGGGCTGGCCGGCCACGGCGATCACGTCCTTGATGCCCACCGGAATCCCGTCGAGTGGACCGCGCCCCCGGCCGGCGGCGCGCCGGTCGTCCGCCGCCCGGGCCTGCGCGAGCGCGTCGGCCTCGTCGAACGAGTTGAAGGCCCGCACCCGGTCGTCCACCGCCTTCGCCCGCGCAATGCACGCGGCCGTGAGATCGACTGAGGAAAGCTGCCCGGCCGCCAGCAGGGCGGCCAGTTCGGTCACCGGCTTGAAGATCAGATCCGAGGACATTCCAGGAAGCGTGTCTGGCGGAGGGGACGGAGCCCGCGGCCGGCGCCGTCGGCGCTCACCGCCGGCTCATTCGACCACCACCGGCACGACCACCATGTTCTCGCGCCGGGCGGGCGCGTTTTGCAGGGCCAGGTCGACCGGCAGACCCGGTTGCGGCGCATCTTCCGCCCACACGTTGACAACCGGGAAGGCGTGCGCCGTCGGCTCCACTTGGGAGACGTCGACCTGTTTGAGCTGTTCAATGTGCGCGAGCACATCGCCCAATTGCCGGGAAAACCCCGCCTTTTCCGCCGGCGTCAGCGCCAGGCGGGCGAGGTTCGCCACGTGATCGATGTCGAGATCAGGCGTTGAGGACATGGAATGAGGGAGGGAGCGGGCCCGCCCGCCCCTCGGGGGCGCCACGGGCGGCATCACCATCGCCCGACCGGCGCCGCCATGGCAACCGGCAAAATCTCGCGGACCGGCGCACCCCGCCGCCCCGGGGCTCAGGCACGCACCTTGGCGCGCCCGTCGGCGGCGATGTCCTGCCGGATCCGGGCGAACGCGGCGTTGACTTCGTCGTCAGTCAGCGTCCGGTCGCCCGCGCGAAACACCAGCGAGAAGGCAAGGCTCTTCGTGCCCTCCGGCAGCCCCTGTCCCTGATAGACGTCAAAGATGGCCACCTGCTCGACGCCGAACGCCGCGCCCACCACCCGGCGGGCGACCTGTTCGAGGCGCCGGCGAACGTCCTCCGCCGACGCCGACGCATCCACCACCAGCGCCAGGTCGCGCAGGACCGGCGGGTAATGACTGAAGTCGTGATAACGCCGCGGCTGGTCGCTCCCGACCAGCTTTTGCGGCAGCACCGTGAGGATGCCCGCCAGGACCCGGCCCTCCACCCCCGCCGCCCGGACCATCGCCAGGTTCATCAGGCCGAAGCGCGCCTGATAGCCATCCTTGGCCAGATCGCCGGCCGCCGCCGAATGGCCCTCCTGCCAGCCCGCGAAGGGCCCGCTCACGGGCGCAATCGGCGCGGCACCCAGCTCGATCCCGGCCTGGGCCGCGAGAATCTGCACCCGATTCTTCGCCGTGTAGAAATCCGCCGGCGCCCGCTTCAGCCACTGCCGCCCGGCCGCTTCCGTCTGCGCCTCCACAAAGCCCACGCCGGCGCACTCGAAGATCTGGCCGTTGTCCTCGACAAACACCCGCCCGACCTCGAAGAGGCACGCCGCCCCCGTGCCCCGAAACTGGTTCAACTTCAGCGCCTCCAGCAGGCCGATCAACAGGGAGGGCCGCAGGTGCGACTGGTCCTCGACAAACGGGTTGGCCAGCGCGAGCTCCTGCACCGCGGTCGCCGACACCCAGTGCTGGACTTCCGCCGCGGAGCGCAGCGTGTAGCTGACACACTCGTGGAAATGCTGGCCCACGAGGTAGTCCGTCACCCGGCGGTTGAAGCGCGTGACCGGGTCGTCGTTGCCGAGGAATCCCGGCGTGACGACGGTGCCGGCCGGAATCCGGTCTGTGCCGTGCAGGCGCAGGATCTCCTCGACCAGGTCGATGGGCCGGTCGAGATCGCCGCGCCAGCTTGGGATGGATACCGTCCACTGGGGCCGGCCGTCAGGCATGACGTCGTCGCGTACGATCGGCAGTTCCAACGCCTCGAGAGCGTCCTTCATTTCGTCGTCGGCGACTTCGAAGCCCAGCTGGCGGCGGACAAAATCGGGGGTCAGCGTGATTTCGCTTTTCCAGGGCCGGTCCTCGCCGACCTTGTAGGACGGCCCCACCACCTGGCCGCCCGCCGTTTCCAGGATCAAATCGATGGTGCGGTGCGCGTCGTCCGGCAACGTGTGCGGATCGACGCCGCGCTCGTAGCGGTACGAACTGTCGGTGGTCAGGCCGAGTTTCCGCCCCGTCCAGCGGATGCAGGAGGGTTTGAAATAGGCCACCTCGAGCACCAGGTCGGTGGTCGTGTCGTCCACCTCCGCGTTGGCCCCCCCCATGATGCCGGCGATGACCAGCGGCTTGGCGGAGTCGGCGATGACGAGCATGCCCGGGTTGAGGAGGCGTTCCCGGCCGTCCAGGGTGACCAACTTCTCGCCGTCGTTGGCCCGGCGGATCACGAGGCGCCGCCCGGCGATCTTCTTTGCGTCGAACGCATGCACCGGCTGGCCGGCCTCGAGCATCACGTAATTGCCCACGTCGACCACATTGTTGACCGGTCGCAGACCGACGGCCTTCAGGCGCTCCTGGAGCCAGCCCGGACTCGGGCCGATCTTCACCCCGGCGATCAGATGGGCGGTGTAGAGCGGACAATCCTCCTCCGCCTCCACCGTCAACCCCGTCAGCAGATCGCGCCGCTCCGGCGCGCCCGGCGGCAGCCCTTTGAACTTCAGGCGCGGATAGGACAAATCCTTGCGGAACCACGCCGCCAGCTCCCGGGCCACCCCGAGATGGCAGAGACCGTCGGGGCGGTTGGGCGTGATCTCGATGTCGAACACCGTGTCGCCGGCAGGCAGGACGTCGTTGATTGGCGCCCCCAGCGGCGGGCGACCGTCCAGAATAAGCAGGCCGGAATGATCGCCGCCCAGCCCGAGCTCGTCGGGTGCGCACATCATGCCGTCGGACAACTGGCCGCGGATCTTCGACTGCTTGATCACGAAATTGCCGGGCAGCACGGCGCCCGGCAACGCCACGGGCACCCGGTCGCCCACCTGGTGGTTGGTCGCCCCGCAGACGATCGTCTTCACGCCGCCGGCCGGACCCACGTCAACCTGACAGACGGTGAGCTTGTCGGCGTTGGGATGCTTCTCGCGCGTCCGGATCTCGCCCACGACCACGTCCTGGAGGGGCGGCAGCCCGGTGGACAGCACCTGCTCGACCTCGAAACCGAGGAAGGTGATGGCGTGGACGATCTCCTCGACGGGGGCGTCGAGCGCGACGTAGGTCTGGAGCCAGTTGAGGGAGACTTTCACGGGGACTTTTACAGAAGGTAACGAAGCGGTTCAGGACCGATTTGCGCGGGAAAGTACCAGCCGCGCGATGCCGTGCTTGAGCACGACTGCATGAAAATTGATCAGGAGTCCGGCCGGCACATTGAGCAGCTTCATATAACTCAGCAATTGCGCCTTGTGAATTGGCGTAGGCGTTCCACCGGCTTTGCCTCGATCAGCAGACATCTCTCAACCACCATGTCGAAGCGCAACGGTTCGTCGAAGACCATACCCTTGTGCTCGACCCGCACGAGCTGCTGCTGCGTCGAGGAATGGTGCCGCAACGAGAGTCCATGAACAAGGCACCGCTCGTAAATCGACCCGATCAGCCCCGGCCCTTTTTCGCGGTGCACTTCGACCGCCGCCCCAATCAAGTCACCACCCAGGCGGTCGGCCCTTTGGTAAAGCGGATGCATGCCCACCTTGGTTTCCTTCGTTGCCTTCTGTAAAAGGTCTCAGGCAAACTGCGTCAGGAATCGCAGGTCGTTCTGATAAAAATACCGGATGTCATCGATGCCGTAGAGCATCATCGCGAGGCGCTCGAGGCCCATGCCGAAGGCATACCCGGTCCACACCTCCGGATCGTAGCCCACCGCCTCGAACACCGAGGGATCGACCATTCCGCAGCCGCCGATCTCGATCCATTCCTTCCTCACCTTCGGTAGGTGGCGGGCGGACAAGTCGACCTCGAAGCTGGGCTCGGTGTAGCCGAAATAGTGCGGACGGAAACGCGTCCGCGTGTCGGGTCCGAGGAGGGAGGCGAAGATGTAGTCGAGCAGGGCCTTCAGGTCCCGGACCGTGACCCCCCGGTCGACGTAAAGGCATTCGAGCTGGTGGAAGTTCGCGCTGTGCGTCGCGTCGCTGGTATCGCGGCGGAACGTGCGGCCGGGGGAGACGATGCGGACCGGCGGGGGTTGCTGCAGCATGGTGCGGATCTGCACGGACGACGTGTGGGTGCGCAGCAGGTATTTCTCGCCCTCGACCTTCCGCGTGACGTTGCCGAAGCGCGCGCCGTCGGGAAAGTAGAACGTGTCCTTGGTATCCCGCGAGGGATGGTCGGCCGGGGTGTTGAGCGCGTCGAAGCAGTAGAATTCAGTCTCCACCTCGGGGCCATCCGCCACGACGAAGCCGACCCGGTGGAGGATGCGGCACATCTCCTCGCGCACCAGGGTCAGGGGATGCCGGGTCCCCGGTCCGCCGTCGGGCGGGGGCAACGTGGCGTCCACCGGCGGTCCGAGCTGCGCCGCAATCTCCGCGTCCTCAATCGCCAGCAGGGTGGCGTCGAACAGGGCCTGCAACTGGGCCTTGCCCTCGTTGATGAGGCGCCCGAAGGCGGGCCGCTGTTCCTTGGGCACCGTGCCCATCTGTTTCATGAGCGCCGTGAAGCTGCCGTGGGGTCCAACCAGGCGGGCCTTTGCGGCCTCGAACTCCGGTCGGGTCCGCAGCGCGGCGAATGCGGCGCGCGCCTCGGCCAGCAGGGCGGAAAGTTGTTCTTGCATGGTGCGGACGGACAAAAAAGGACGGGCGCCCGGGGGCCCGTCCTGCAGGAAAATGGTTTGGCGACCGGAAGGCGAGCCCCGGTTGGCCCGCGGCCCCGGCCCCTAGGCCTTGGGGGCTCCGGACTTGGCCTGCAACGCGCCGCGGGCTTTCTCGACCAGAGCGCCGAACGCCACCTCGTCACGCACCGCCAGGTCCGCCAGCATCCGGCGGTCGAGTTCGACGCCGGCGGCCTTGAGGCCCTCGATGAACCGGTTGTAGCTCATGCCGGCCTGGCGGCAGGCCGCGTTGACGCGCGTGATCCACAGCCCGCGCCAGTCGCTCTTCTTCTTGCGGCGGTCGCGGTAGGCGTACTGCCAGCCGTGTTGCACGGCCTCCTTGGCGTACCGGTAAAGCTTGGATTTGTTGCCAAAGTAGCCCTTGGCGTACTTCAGCACCTTCTTGCGCCGTTTGCGCGACGCGGGGGAATTGGTGACTCGAGGCATGTTCTATATGGGTTGGCGTGATCAGGATCGCCGGCGGGTCGCCACGGAACTCACCCGCCAGGCGCAAAGAAAATCGTCCGCGCCTAACCGAACGGCAGGCACCGCAGCAGCGGCGCCGCGTGCCCCGCGTCCAGCGCCTTGAGCTGTCCCAGCCGCCGCTTCTGTTTCGGAGACTTCTGGTTGGCGTGATGGCGGGTGCCCGGAGAACGGTGCATGAGCTTGCCCCGGGCGGACAGTTTGAAGCGTTTCGCAACGGACTTCTTGGTCTTTTGCATGAGGTGGTCTTCGCGGACGGAGCGGGTCAGAACAAGCGACCGTGCCGGCCTTGGCAAGGGGAAATTCGGTTGCGCCCCCCGGTGGCGAACGCGCGCCGGATCCGTCCGGTTTTCCCCGGAGAAACGCGGGCCGGGCCTCCGCTTCGCCCGGCGCCGCCGGCGCTGAATTCTCGGTCGAATTGACGCCGCGTTCACCACGGAAATCGGGTTGACATCCCCCCCGCGTTGGTGACCGTTTTCCCCTCCGCTCTGGCTTCCTAGCTCAATTGGCAGAGCAGCTGACTCTTAATCAGTAGGTTCGGGGTTCGAGTCCCCGGGGAGCCACCATCCTTGGTCCCCTGCAGGATGGCATGCCGGTCGGCGGCCGGAGCGGGTTTGTTGTTTGAATCGTCTTTCAGAAGGCTGGTGGCCCCCGCCGGCGTAGCTCAATGGCAGAGCACCTGTTTTGTAAACAGGCGGTTGCGGGTTCGAATCCCATCGCCGGCTCCAGCGCGGGTCTCTGCCGTTCCCGCGGCGTCCGCGCGGCGCCTGCCGGTCGTCCGGGCGCGACCCGCGCCGCGACGAGATTTTCTGCCCGATGGTGTAATGGTAGCACAACGGATTCTGACTCCGTTTGTCTAGGTTCGACTCCTAGTCGGGCAGCCAATCCGCCGCGGGGCGCGACGCCTCCGGCACGCCCCGTGGAAATTTCCGCGGGCGGCGTCGCGATGGATTTATCTGCCCGCACAAAATCCGAGAATCGGCATTGACAGCGCCAACTCAATCCAGCCAATTTGCTCCCTTTCGCTCTGGAATGCCGTCATTTTTTTTAGCTCCCCCGACTTCGATCAAAAATCCCCGGTGCGCAGGTTCGCCTGCTCCGCATTCCCCGTCCGCCCCGGTCGGTCCGCATGGCGCCAATGGTTGACACCGCCCATTATTTGCGCCACCCCACACATTGCCCCTCAACTAATATGCGTGCGCCGCTCGTTTTTCTTCTCTCCACGCGCATAGTTGGTGTTATCGATACCGCCTCCTGAATTCGGCGGAGCGCTCGCCCGATCGACCCCGTACCCCGTACCTTCCTGTCGCCGCGACTGCCCCCACCCAGCCCTTCCTGATCACCCACCAACCTTAATTCACCACCATCCGATCATGATTACACTGCATCTGCCGTTGGCCTTAGAGATATTAATGGGAAAGACCGCCATGGAGCTGTTCCAAGCGGGGGGCGTCGTCATGTGGCCCGTCTTGTTAGTGGCCTTCCTCGCCATGACCGTCGCCGTGGAACGAATCCTTTTCATGATTCGCGAGAGCGCGAACCGGGATCATGAAATGGTGGAGAAGATCCTGGAGAAGGTCGAAAACGGGGATGTCGAAGGCGCCGTGTCCCTCGGCCAGAAGAGCAAGGATTTCGTCGCCCGGGTGCTCGTGTATACGCTGAGCCAGCACGAGGAGACCCGCACGAACGCCTTCCTCCGCGCTTCGGGCCAGGAACTCGCCCGTTTCACCCAGGGCCTGGCGACCCTCGACACCTGCATCACCGCCGCCCCGCTGCTCGGCCTCACCGGCACGGTCACCGGCATGATGCGGACGTTCGGCTCGCTCGGCACGGGCGGCGACATCGCCTCCAAGGCCGGCACGATCACCGGCGGTGTCGCGGAAGCCCTCATCGCCACCGCCTGCGGTCTCATCATCGCGGTCTGCACGCTCTTCCCCTTCAACATCCTCAACGCCCGTGTGGAAGAGGCGCGGCACGAGATGGAAGACGCGTCCAACGCCCTCGAACTGATCGTCCGCAAGGCGGACGAACGGGAGGCGACCCAGGTCAAGAAATAGTCCCGGCCGGCGTTTTCGAATCCACGGCCGAAAAACAACTAACCCTTTCGCGTCATGCATGGTGGTGGTGGTGATTCCGGAGGCAGGAAGCGGGCCCGGATCGAGATCATTCCGCTGATCGATGTCATCTTCTTCCTGCTGGCCACCTTCGTTCTGTTCACGCTCTCGCTGAACCAGACGCGCGGGCACCCGGTGCTGTTGCCCACCGCGGAGACCAGCATTCCGCGCGATCCGACAGGGGCGATCACGCTCACGGTGACCGCGGAAGGCACGATCTACTGGGACAAGGAGCTCATCACCCTCGATGAGTTCACGAGTCGGCTGCAACAATACGCCCTCACGGAGGGCCCGAATGCGCGCATCCTGATCAACGGCGACGAGCGCACGCTTTTCGCCCAGGTGGTGTACGTGGTGGATGAGGTGCGGCGCGCCGGCATTCCGGAGATCTACATCGAAACCCGCGTCCTGGCGTCCCAACAGTCGCTGCCGTGATCGGCCGTCTAAGAAATCCGTCGTTCCCCCGTTATCCTACTGTCGCAGCGAAATCGTAGCCCTCATGGAACTCAGCCGCATCAAAGTCCGGGCCCGCAAGAAAGCGCGCATCGAGATCATCCCGCTGATCGACGTTATCTTCTTCCTGCTCGCCACCTTCGTCCTGTTCACGCTTTCCCTCAACCGCATCCAGTCCGTGCCGGTGCCCCTGCCCGTGGCCTCGAACCAGCCGCAGCAGGCCAGCGAGGCCAAGGATCTCGTCACCATCCAGGTCTCCGACCAGGGCAACCTCTATTGGAACCGGGAGCCCTTCGACATCGACGAACTGACTGGCCGGCTCGACACGTACAAGGCGCACGCCGAGTATCCGCGCATCCTCGTCGCCGGCGATGACCGGGCCAAATGGGGCACCACCGTCAAGGTGCTCGACGCCATCCGCAAGGCCGGCATCGACAAGGTCTCGATGGAAACCCGCACCCGGCCGACCGGCCGCTAACCCCGCTCCCCCCGCCCTTTACCGCCGCCCATTCCTCAACCTCAGCGCGTTTTTGCCATGCGGAAGGATCTCGTCATCGGTCTCGTTTTCTCCGTCCTCTTTTACTCGGGCTTCCTGCTCGGGATGAACGGGCACCCCGGCGCCAAGAAGGTCGTCTCCCAGCAGCAGGATCTGATCAAGATCGAGATGCCCGAGCTGCCGCCCGAGCCGCCGGAGAAGGTGCAGGATCTGCCGCCGGACGAGGATACGACCCCGGTGACGTACGCCCCGCCGACGCTCGTCGACATCCCGACGGTGGTGCCCAACGCCACCTTCGTCCAGCAGGTCGAACCGCCCCCGCCGCCCGGCTTGGAGCAGGCCAAAGGCGTGGTCACCATTCCCCCCACCCGGCCGTCCGGCTTCGGCCGCGGGCTCGGCCAGATCTTCGATATTTCCCAGCTCGACCAGGTCCCGGTCGTCCGCCTGCAGCAGCCGCCCATCTATCCCTATGAGATGCGGCGCGCCGGCATCACCGGCGAGGTGAACATCGGCTTCATCGTCGACGTCAACGGCGACGTCCGCGACGCCTATGTGATCAGCTCCACCCATCGCGAATTCGAGGCCCCGGCCCTCCAGGCGGTCAGCAAGTGGAAGTTCCGTCCGGGCCGGCGCGGCGGCCGCGCGGTCAACACCCGCATGTCCGTGCCGATCGTCTTCAATTTCAACGACTGAACCGCCCTTCGCACCATGGTTTCGCTTCGAACCCACCTGCCCCTGAAGGCGCTCCTCGCCGTGGTCATGCTCGGCGTGTGCCTGCCCTTGGTCGGCGCCGACCAGAAGGAGCCGCCGCAGCTCACCACCTACACCAACGACCAGATCAACGACAACCTGCGCCCGGCGATCGAAGCCAAGAATTGGGACAAGGCGCTCAGCGTGATCGACACGGTCCTGGCCAAGGTTCCGGCCGAAAGCTACGACGCGGCGATCATGTATCAGATCCAGGCGCAGATGTTCCTGCAGAAGAGTTCCCTGACGAAGGCCCTGGATGCGCTCGAGCACAGCCAGGACCTCGCCGACCGCCACCAGTTTTTCGCCGAGAAGAACACGCTGGAGAACGTCTACAACATTGCGCAGCTCGAATATCAGGTCGGCGCCTCCTCCAAGGACCCGAAGGTGCAGAAGGAGTATTTCGGCCGGACGCTCACCAACCTCGAACGGTGGATGAAAGCCACCGACCCCCACAAATACACCCAGGACAACGTTCAGTTCATCAGCTCGGTGTATTTTACGATCGGCCAGGGCGGCGACATCAACGGGGTGCAGAAGAGCGATCCCGAGATGCTGGACAAGGCGTTGCATTGGATCGACGTGGGCTTGCGCTCGGCGATCCACCCGCGCGACGTCTTTTACCAACTGAAGATCGCGGCGCTCGTGCAGCTCAATCGCTACAAGGATGCCTATGAGCTCCTGGAACTGCGGCTGAAGCAGAAACCCGACAACCGCAGCTACTGGCAGCAACTCGCCTTCACCTACATGCAGCTCGCCAACATGGCGACCGAGAAGCACCAGGACCAGGACGCCTACACCTACAACGTGCGGGCCATCCTGACCCTGCAACGGGCCGAAGCGCACGGCTTCATGGATTCGCCGAAGGAGCATTACAATCTGGTCGGCCTCTATTTCACCATCGACCAGTACAGCCGGGCCTGCGACCTGCTGAGCGCCGGACTGAAGGACGGCAAGATCGAGTCCACGCTGCAGAACTGGCAGCTGCTGGCCTATTCCTACCAGGAACAGCACCAGGACAAGAAGGCCATCGAGACCCTGGTGGAGGCCGCCAAGGCGTTCCCCAACTCCGGCCAGCTCGAATATCAGATCGCCCAGGTTTACTACGGGATGAACGACGAGGTCCAGGCCTTCGACCATATGAAACTCTGCCTCGCCAAGGGCGGCACGGAGAAGCCGCAGGTGGGATGGATGTTCGACGCTTTTCTGGCCTACGACCTGAAGAAATACGACGAGGCCACCAAGGCCGCCAACGAAGCCCTCAAGTATCCCGAAACCAAAAAGGACGCCGCCCGGATGCTCGACGCCATCAAGGCCTCGTTGCAGGACATCAAGAACCGCCAGGGCTCGCCCTGAGGCCGTCCTCCCCCACCGCCAACTTCGAATCGCCCGTCATGAACAAAGCCTACATCATCTCGCCGCTCGTCGCCCTCCTGATCTTCGGCGCCTTCTATTGGAATTTCAAGAAGGGCTATGACCTGAAGCAGCGCCAGACGCTCATCCAGCAAGAAGAGGAGCAGAAGGCGAGAATCGAAAAGGAGCTCGCCACCCGCAAGAAGGCCATTGAAGACGCGATCGTCGCGGCCGACAAGCGCAAGGCCGAGCGCGAGGCCAAGGAGAAGAAGGACGCAGCGGAGAAGGCCGCCTTCGA
This sequence comes from Opitutaceae bacterium, assembly GCA_046704925.1. Classification (GTDB taxonomy): domain Bacteria; phylum Verrucomicrobiota; class Verrucomicrobiia; order Opitutales; family Opitutaceae; genus Fen-1467. Next base: position 15,612 of record JBJKRD010000368.1, read on the forward strand.
CGCGCTGGTCGACAAACGCAACAACACGTTCGACGACGTCAACAAGCGCCTCCGCCCGCAACTGGACCGCCTGCATTCCGATGCCGACGGACTCAAGCAGGACATCGGTCAGCTCCAGCTCCAGGTGAAGCAATACCAGGATGAGGAGACCTTCCTCCGCACCTTTGTGCAAAAGGCGCAGGCCAACGTGAAGACCTACACCGACGAACTGGAAAAGATCGCCGCCGCCGAAAAGGCCCACGCGGAGGCTGAAGCCGCCGCCGCCAAGGCCAAGAAAAGCTGAGCCGCCAACCTCTCCCCGGTCGCCATGAACAAGTTCTACGTTTTGTTACCCACCCTGCTGCTGATCATCTTCGGCGTTTACTACGTGAAGGTCGCGAAGCCCGAGATGCTCGCGCAGGAGGCCGCCCAGCAGCGCAAGGTCGCCGAGCAGGAGGCCGCTGACGCCGCCCGCCGCCATGCACTGGAAGTGAAAGCCCAGGCGGACGCCCGCCGCCAGCAGGAGGAGCGCGACGCCAAGGAGCGTGCCCGCGAGGAAGCCATCAAGCGCCAGAAGGAGGAGGAGACGCAGAAAGTCGTGGACGAGACCAACCGCCTCGTGGCCGAGCAGACCAACCTGACCAAGCAGATTGACTCCATGCAGAAGGAAATCACCAATCTGCGCAATGAGCGGGAAAATCTGAACCGCCAGGTGTTTGACGACGCCGCCAAGGTCGAGCTCGCCAAGATCGACCGCCGCAACGCCGAACTCGAAATCCAGCGGATGTACGACATGGTGGCCCAGAAGGTCGACGACAGCTTCCTGACCCAGATGCCGCCGCCGCCCACGAAGAAATAGCGCCTCTTCCCCCGCCTTTCGCGCCCCGGCCGTCGCTGCCGGGGCTTTTTTTTTGCCAGGCGTCGGCCCGGGGCGCGCCGCGCGTCCGCCGCGCTCCCAATATCTGCGCAAAGCTCGCCAAAGGATGCGGAGCAACGTGCCCCGCACCGACGTTATGCTTTCGAACTCCTTGGATTCTCAATCACTTAGTCAGATCTTCTCCGTGAATACTGCCGCATCGTCAAAAGTCTCCACCCTTGATGGAAATGAGGCCGTCGCCTCGACCGCCTACCGCTTGAGCGAGGTCTTTTCCATCTATCCCATAACGCCGTCCTCACCGATGGCCGAATACGCCGACGAGTGGGCCGTCGCGCGCCAGCTCAACATCTGGGGCCAGATCCCCGAGGTGGTGGAAATGCAGTCGGAGGGCGGCGCCGCCGGCGCCGTGCACGGCGTGGTCCAGGGGGGCGTGCTGGCCAGCACGTTTACGGCTTCGCAGGGCCTCCTGCTGATGATCCCCAATATGTACAAGATCGCCGGTGAGCTCACGCCGTGCGTGATCCACGTGAGCGCGCGGACCCTGGCCACCCACGCCCTGTCGATTTTCGGCGATCATTCCGATGTCATGGCCTGCCGCCAGTGCGGCTGGGCGATGCTGGCGGCCAATTCCCCGCAGGAGGCGCACGATCTCGCCGCCATCGCTCATGCCTCGACCCTGCTCACCCGGGTGCCGGTCCTCCACTTCTTCGACGGCTTCCGCACCTCGCACGAGGTCAACACCGTCAGCCGGATTCCCGACGACGCCCTGCGGGCGCTCATCGACCCCGACGCCCTGGCCGCCTTCCGGCGCCGCAGCCTCACCCCCGACCACCCTGTGGTGCGCGGCACCGCGCAGAATCCCGACGTCTTCTTCCAGGCCCGGGAATCCATCAACCGCTTCTACGATGCGACGCCGCATCTCACCCAGCAGACGATGGACCTGTTCGCCAAGCTCACCGGCCGCAGCTACCATCTCTTCGACTACGAGGGACACCCGGAGGCCGACCGCGTCATCGTGGTGATGGGCTCGGGCGCCGAGACGGTGGCCGAGACCGCCGCCTGGCTGAACGCCAACGGCGAGAAGACCGGTGTCGTCAAGGTCCGCCTCTACCGGCCGTTCTCCCCCAAGGCCCTGGCCGAGGCGCTGCCGCGTTCCGTGCGCGCGATCGCCGTGCTGGACCGCACCAAGGAGCCGGGCGCCGTGGGCGAACCGCTCTACCTCGACGTCGTCGGCGCGCTGCGGGAGGCCGAACTCGCCGGCTGGTTCGCGCCGCGCGGGGGCCGCCTCACCATCGTCGGCGGTCGCTACGGTCTCTCCTCGAAGGAATTCAATCCCGCCATGGTTCTCGGCGTCTACGCCGAGCTGGGCCGGCCCTCGCCGAAGAACCCCTTCACCATCGGCATTCACGACGACGTGACCGGCCTGTCGCTCAAGTACGACCCGGAGGTGGACATCGAGCCGCCCGAACGCACGGGGGCCGTCTTCTTCGGCCTCGGCGCCGACGGCACGGTGGGCGCCAACAAGAACACGAACAAGATCATCGGCGACGAGGCCGGCAAGTACGCCCAGGGCTATTTCGTCTACGACTCGAAGAAATCCGGCGCGGTCACCATCTCCCACCTGCGTTTCGGCGCGACGCCGATCCGCGCCCCCTACCTGGTGCGCAACGCCGACTTTGTGGGCTGCCACCAATTCTTCCTGCTCGAGACCCAGCCGGTGCTCGATTGTGCGGCGCCGGGCGGGGTGTTCCTGCTCAACGCCCCCGGAGCGGTCGAAACCCTCTGGGACCGGCTGAGCGTGGAAACCCAGCAGCAAATCATCGCGAAAAAGCTGCGGTTCTACGCCATCGACGCCGGGGCGGTGGCCCGGGCCAGCGGCCTGGGCGGGCGTATCAACACGATCATGCAGACCTGCTTCTTCGCGCTGAGCCGCGTGCTGCCGCTGCCCCAGGCCTTGGAGAGCATCAAGAAAGCCATCAAGAAATCCTACGGCCGCCTGGGCGAGGAGGTGGTGATGAAGAACATCGCCGCGGTGGACAGCGCCCTCGAGGCCCTGCACGAGGTGCCCGTGCCCGCCCAGGCCACGTCCCCGAGCCATCGGCCGCCGCCGGTGCCCGAGGACGCCCCGGATTTCGTCCGCAACATCACGTCTGTGATGCTGTCGGGCCGGGGCGACGACCTGCCGGTGAGCGCCTTTCCGCCGGACGGCACCTGGCCGACCGGGACCTCCCGCTGGGAGAAGCGCAACCTCGCCGACGAAATCCCCGTCTGGGACGCGGCGCTGTGCATCCAGTGCAACAAGTGCGTGGAAATCTGCCCGCATGCGGCCATCCGCGCCAAGTTTTACGCCCCCGAGGCCCTGACCGGTGCGCCCGCCGGCTTTCACAGCACCGACTTCCGGTCCCCGGAGGTCAAGGGCATGCGCTACACCCTGCAGGTCGCCCCCGAGGACTGCACCGGCTGCGAACTCTGCGTCCAGTTCTGCCCGGTGAAGAGCAAGACCGACCCCGACCGGAAGGCCATCTTCATGCAGCCGCAGCCGCCGCTGCGGGAGCAGGAGCGGGCCAATTTCGACTTCTTCCTTGGGCTGCCCTCCCCCAACCGCACCACCCTGAAACTGGACCAGGTGAAAAGCGCCCAGTTTCTCGATCCGCTCTTCGAATTCTCCGGCGCCTGCTCGGGCTGCGGCGAGACGCCCTACGTCAAGCTGCTCACCCAGCTCTTCGGCGACCGCGCCGTCATCTCGAACGCCACCGGCTGCTCGTCCATCTACGGCGGCAACCTGCCGACCACCCCCTACACGCGGAACGACGAGGGCCGGGGACCCGCCTGGTCCAATTCCCTCTTCGAAGACAACGCCGAGTTCGGCCTGGGCATGCGCCTGAGCATCGACCGCAAGGAGGCCCGGGCCCGGGATCTGTTGCAGCAGCTCGCCGCCCGGGTCGGCCCGCCGCTCGTCGAGGCCCTCCTCAAGGCCGACCAGACCACCGAGGCCGGCATCGCCGCCCAGCGGGCCCGTGTCGTGGAGCTGCGCGACAAGCTCGCGGACCATTCCGACGACCGCACCGCCCGCGACCTGAGCGATCTGGCCGACTTCCTCGTCGCCAAGAGCGTGTGGATCGTCGGCGGAGACGGCTGGGCCTATGACATCGGCTACGGCGGCCTCGACCACGTCCTGGCCTCGGGCCGGAACGTCAACGTGCTGGTGCTCGACACGGAGGTCTACTCCAACACCGGCGGCCAATGCTCCAAGGCCACGCCGCTGGGTGCGGCCGCCCGGTTCAGCATGGGCGGCAAGGGCATCGGGAAGAAGGATCTCGGCCTGCTCGCCATGACCTACGGCAGCATCTACGTGGCCCGCGTCGCCCTGGGCGCCAAGGACAACCAGACGCTCGCCGCCCTCCGCGAGGCCGAGTCCTATTCCGGCCCCTCGCTGGTCATCGCCTTCGCCCACTCCAACTCGCACGGCTATTCGATGACCGATGGCATCGAGCACCAGAAGCACGCCGTGGAGACCGGCTACTCGCCCCTTTTCCGCAACGATCCGCGCCGCCCGGATCGCGCGGACAATCCGCACC
>JBJKRD010000369.1:0-8066 GCA_046704925.1 Opitutaceae bacterium
ACGTCAACGTCACCCGGGCGCGGTCGGCGCGCGCCTCCAGGGCCAGATCCGTGATGGCGGGCAGACCCGGCCGGCCCGACCCCGGCGCCACGACGAGGCGTGCGACGCTGGCGCGCAGACTGCCCCGCGGCTGTTCCAAGGAACCGTGAATCGTCAGGTGGGCGTCGGGATGGGAGAGCACGAATCCAAACTGGCGCCCGACTTCCGCCCACCACCCGGGATCCGGCGTCGTGTCGACCGTGAGGTTGATCGGAGCGGCCGCATCCAGACGCCAACCCGGCCGCGACCCCGGCTGCCAACGGACGGGAAGGACTCCGGTCACCTCCAGCAACCGATGGCCGCCCGTTGACAACTCGCCCGACTCCAGCCGGGCGCCGTGGATCCCGCTCGTCAGCGCCAACCGGATCTCCGCGGTTTGAGACTTCAGTCGCACCGCGGCCGCCAGCCGGGCGGCCAGGGACGGTTGCGAGCCGGCGAGCTGACCGGTGACCTCCAGACGGTCGACGGCCCAAGGCGGCCCGGGGATGGTCACCCACGCACCGCAAAAGGTGGAATCGATGTGTGCCGCGGTAAGCGTGAGCGGCATCGACCCGCGGAGGCTCCCGGAGGCTTGGAGCCGCCCCCCGCGCGGCCCCTGCAGGTCGAAATCCTCCAAGCGCCACGCCGGCGACCACGCCACCTTCGCCGGTCGGGTCAGGGTCCAGTCTCCGTCGGCCCCGGCGGTCATCCGCAACTCGCGAAGCGTGGCGCCCTGCGCATCGACCCGGCCGGCCATTTGAATGACCGACCGGCCCGCGGTCGCATGCAGACTCACCTCCGGCAACGTGAAGCCGCTCCCTTTCCAACTAACCGTCACATCCATCGGTGTCAGCGGTGACCATCGCAGGCCGCCGGCCTCGACCGAGCCCGCATGATGCGGCGTGCCCATCGGTCCGGAGAGCGTGAGCGCGAGGTCGAGTTTCTTCCACGACAAGCGCCGCGCCCATCCCGCGCGTCGCGCCGACAGCCAGGGGACCATATCTCCGGCCGCCAACTGCGCTTGCAGCGCCACGTGATCGAACTCACGGGTGGAAAAGTCGATCGCCCCGTGTCCGACCGCGCTGCTGCCCGCGGCGGACTGCAGGTCCACGTGGGCAACCTCCAGGCGGGGCCACTGCCAGGTCCCGTTCACCGTCGCCTTGGACCAGGCGAAGCCCCGCCAATGCAGCGCGTCACCCTCGGCGCGGAACGCCAATCGTGGGACGGTGGCGGCGCCCGTCGTGACCTCGGCCGATCCCTGCAACCTCCCCTGCGCCGTCACCCAGGGACACTTTGCGAGATCGCAAGCGAAGGTCAGCCTTGCCGGCGCCGCGCGGACCCCGCCGTGAAAAACCACCTCCACCGGCGCGCTCAGCGACGCCTCCGCAAAGGGCGCGCGCAGCTGCAATGCGGTCACGACCAGCGCGGACGCCGAGCCGTGCGCCTCGATCCGGCCATCCAGCGGCGGCGCGTTTGCGCCGGGCGCGGGGGCGGCCCCGCCGGCCAGGACCACGGTCAGTTTCCCTTGCCGCCACCCGATCCGGCCCCGGCCGCGCAGGTTGCGGTACTCGCGGCCCAACCGGAGCCGCGATGCAGGAATCTCCCAGTTGTCCGCCACCGCCTCCGCCGTCACGGGCGTCCAGCCGCGCGCGGCAAAATGCGCCTGGAGATGCACCGGCTGCTTCCAGATCGTGGCGGTGCCCTGCACCGCTGCGCCCTGCCAGCGCCATTGCGCCTGCCAGGCGGACGACCCGGCGGACCGCATGAAAACCAGCCATTCGGCCGCCGGCGCCATCGTGGCATCGAAGGCCTGCCCGGCCAGGCGCGCCCCCGTCAAGGCAAGTCCGCCCCGGCGCCACTCCGCCCGGGGCACGGCCAGGTGCATCCCCGGCCAGCGGACGGTGCCGTCGCGCAGGATCGCCACGGGCAGCCACCGGTCCAACCTGGCCGCAACGGTGCGCAGAGCCGCATCCAGCGTCGGAAACCCGTCGACGATCCGGTGCCGGCGGTTGCTTCGCGGCTGCGATGGCTTTGGGCTGACCACGACGTTCCACCCGCGGATCTCCACCGTCGGTGGCGGGCCGAACAACCGATGCCAGAACCAGGGAATCGGGCTGTCCGTTTCGACGGAGGCGACGGTCGCGGTCGTGGTCGCCCCGGTGTAATGGACGTCCAGCAGCCGAAACCGGTCATAGCCCACCCGTTCGTAGCGGGCAAAACGGATTCCCCACCGCCTCCCCAGCGGATGCAGGGCCGAGCCCAGCCACCACGGGAGCAGCGCCACCGCGAGCCCTCCCGCGGCCACTGCCGCCAGCGCCGTCCTTGCACCTCGTCCCATGTCATCGCAGACCCAGCCGCCGGCAAATGGTTGCGAAGAAAAGCCGGTCGGTGCCGTCGTCCGCGCGGGTCCGGCCGGACCAAAAGTGTTCGCCCGGCCGGCCGGATTTCGCTTGCCTTGGACGGTCGCCGTCCGCGCTGTCTCCTTCCGCGCCATTCGGGCATCGTGCCGCCGGTTCCGTCATATTCGTCATGAGTGAGTCCGCCGCCTATCATCTCGGGGAAGTCATCGGCGTCGCGATCGGCTTGCTGCTGCTCGCCGGAGTCGGCGTGTTTTTCGTCGTCGCGTTGGTCAAGGCGTTCACGACGCGGGCCGCCGGCTGGATCGTCGCCGCGGTGGCCTCCGGCGTGCCGATCGCCGTGTTTCTCATCGGCATGCTGGTGGCGATGGTGGTGGGCGGCATTCCGGGATACAATCGCGGGCGGGAGGCGGCCGCCGCGCGCCGCGGCCGGCCTGCCGCCCTGCTCGGGGCCGAGATGACCCCGGTGACCGGCCTGAACGTTCCCTACGAGATTTCGCTGCCGGCTCTGGCGGCGTGGACTCAGCAGGACGCCCGGGCGCCTTTTGACCACCTGTTCAGCTATCACGACGCCTACGTGGCCGTCATCGCCGAGGGCGTTGGGGTCGGCTCCTCGGAGCGCCTGTGCGAATTTGCCCGCCACAACCTGGAGGCGAAAACGTCCCGCTGCACGGCCACGGCGCCGACCCGGCTGGACATCAACGGCCGCGCCTGGCTGACCTTCGACGCGGCGGTGACGACCCAAGGCGTCGAGCTGAAATACCGCTTCTACATCTACGCCGACGGCGAGTATTCGATCCAGTTGATCACCTGGACCGGGCCGGCCCTTTTTCCGCGGTATGCGCCGGTCTTCGACCGCATTGCCCGGACCTTTCGCCTGCCGCCGCCGAAGGACGAGATCTGAACGCCGGATTCATCGAAGTCGAGCGCCGCCATGACCAGCCCGCCGCCATCCCCCCGGGGCGCAAACCGCCCGTCACCGTCTCCCTCCGCCTGATGCTCTTCCTGTGGTATCTCCTCTCGGCCCTGCTCTTCGCCTTCGGGCTGCCCACGACGCCCGGATCCGTGCCCGCGGCCGCCATGCCGGCCCCGGCGGCGCAGCTCGCCAAGGGCGACGCGCTGCCCGAGGTGCTCGTTCAGGTTCCCCCGGTCTATCCCCAAGAGTTGCGCCGGAAAGGCCTCGCGGGGTTCGCCCAGGTGGAATTCATTGTCGACCGGGACGGCGACGTGCGGGACGCGCGCGTCATCCGGACGAACGCCCCGGCCTTCGGCGACGCCGCGCTTGCCAGCGTCACCCAATGGAAATTCAAACCGGGGCGCAAACAGGGCCGCCCGGTCAACGTGCGGATGACCGTTCCGATCATTTTCAACTTCAACGACGACTCCCCGCCGTTGGCGCCGCCGGTCGCACCGGCCGACCGGGACTTCAGGGAACCGTGAGGCGGCCGGCAGCCCCGGCGCCCCATTTTCCTTCCCGCGGCCTCCGTCTTACCCGGCATTCCGCCAGGCGTCCGCCGAGCCCTCCGGCGGTTCCCATGCGGGGGTAATCCACCGTTCCTCCTCGACCGCCGGGGTCGCGGGTGGGGGGGGAGGGGGCTTGCGCGCCGGTTTCGCCGGGCGGATGCTCCGCCGGTCCTGGTCACGCCAGTCGCGCGGCCACTTGCCGCCACCGCGCCGGATCAGATTTCGGAAGTCCCATGTCATGGATGCCTAGGGACAGCTTGTGGGCGGAGCGCCCGGAGGCAACTCCTTCCGCTTGCCTTGCGCGACGCCGCTGTGGCTCGACAATCGATCTGCTGCTGCGGGCGCCCCTCCGAAATCCGGTCTCCGCCATCCGCCATCGCCCTAATCCACCTTGACCCGCGCGTTGTAGAAGGCCTCCGCCCGCGCGTAGATCTCCTTCGGGTCAACCAGGGTCAGGGCATCGGCCGCGAGCTTGCGCGCGTCCTTCATCTTGAAGCTGCGAACGTAGTATTTCACCCCGGGCAGGCGGGGCGGCGTCATGCTCAGCTCGTCCACCTCCAGGCCGAGGAGCAGCGGGGTGAACACCGGGTCGCCGGCCATCTCGCCGCACACCGACACGGTCAGGCCCTGTTTGTGCGCGTTGTCCACCACCATCTTGATCGTGCGCAACACCGCCGGGTGGGTCGGCTCGTAGAGGTGGGCGATCCGGTCGTTGACGCGGTCGATGGCCAGCAGGTACTGGATGAGGTCGTTGGTGCCAATGCTGAAGAACTGGCAATGCCGGGCCAGGATGTCGGCCGTGGCCGCGGCACTCGGAATCTCGATCATGCTGCCGACCGGGAGCTTCTCGTCGAAGCGTTGGCCCCGCTGGCGCAGTTCCTTTCGCGCCTCGTCGAGCAGCGCGTTGGCGCGCACGAGTTCGTCCACGCCGCTGATCATCGGGTACATGAGCCGGACCTTGCCGAAGGCGCTGGCCCGCAAAATCGCCCGGAGCTGGTCCTTGAACATCGCCGGATGCTCGAGGCAGAGGCGGATCGCGCGAAATCCGAGAAAAGGATTCGTCTCGAGGTGCACGAGGCCCGGCAGGCCCTCCAGGGGCTTGTCCCCGCCGAGGTCCAGGGTGCGGATCACCACCGGCTGCGGCGCGAACGCCTCCGCCACCGACCGGTAGGCGGCGAACTGCTCCTCCTCGCCCGGCAGGTGCGAGGAATTGAGATAGAGGTATTCGGTGCGGAAAAGGCCCACTCCTTCCGCCCGCACCGCGCGGCTTTGCTCGGTTTCCTCCACTTTTTCGATGTTGGCGAGCAGCGGCACGTGCACCCGGTCCAGCGTCTCCGCCGGCAGGCGGCTCGCGGCCAGCAGGCGCGACTCGAAGGTCTTCTTCTCGACCTGGATCCGGCCATAGCGGAAGAGGGTCTGCTCCGAGGGATTGACGATCACCACGCCGTCGTAGCCGTCGACGATCGCCCGGTCGCCGGCCGCCACCCGGCCGGTGAGGTCGCGCACGCCCACCACCGCGGGAATCTTCATCGAACGCGCCACGATGACGGCATGGCTGGTCTTGCTGCCGGAATCGGTCACGAGGCCGATCGCGGTGCTGCGGTTGAATCCCGCGGCGTCGGAAGGCGTGATGTCGTTCGCGACGACGATGCGGCGCTCCGCCAGCTCGTTCAACCGGCGCGCCGCCGTCCCCACGAGGTTCTGCAGCACGCGCTGCGCCACGTCCCGCAGATCGCCGGCCCGCTCGCGCAGGTACTCGTCGTTGATCTCGTCGAACGCCTTGATGTAGCGCTGGGAGACCTTGCTGAAGCAGGTCTCGATGTTCGCGTTGGTGCTTTCGAATTCCCGGATGGTTTCCCCGATCAGCGCCTCGTCTTCCAGCACCATCAGGTGCGCGTCGAAGATCCGCGCCTCGTCCGCTCCCAGGTCTTTCTCCACCTGGCTTTTGATCTTGGTGATCTGCTGGCGGGTGGTGACCAAAGCCTGTTCCAGGCGGCCGATCTCCTCCACGCGTTTTCCCGGGTCGACCTGATAGACCGGTACCTCGACCTCGGTCTGCAAATAGAGGAAGATTTCACCGTAGGCGATGCCATCCGAGGCGGAAATACCGTGCACAACGAACTCGGGTTTGGGACGGGAATCCATTGTCGTCGGTTTTGCCAAAGTGGCGTGGATCAAGGCCGGACCACGCTTTACTTCATTTATCCGGTCCGGTTCCGGGGGGGTCAACACGGATCTCTGGCGGGTCCGTGATCGTGCGTCCCCGGACCGCGCCCGCCGCGGGCCAGACGCGCTTCAGGCGATGGTCGCCGTCTGGGTAAACGCCGCCGTCCCCCAGGCTTCATGGATGTACGCGATGATGGCGTCCACCGGCGCGTCCTCCGGCAGAAAGACAAAGCAGGCGCTGCCGCTGCCGCTCATGCCCGGAGCCAGGCCAAACTGCGTGCGCAGCCGTTCCAGGAGCATCGGCAGGGCCACGAATTTCCGAAAGACCACCGGCTCGAAACTGTTGAAGAGCAGCTCCTCGGCGCCCCCCGCGCCCGCGACCCAGGCCGCCACCCGGGCTTCCGCCTCCGTGGCCGGCAGATAGGCGACCGGCCGGGCGCCTGCCGCGGCACCTCCCGCGAGCGTCGCCATCCGCGCGTAGGCCCATGCCGTATCCACGCCAAAGGCCGCGGGCTTGAAGAGCAGCAACCGGCGGCCCCGCAGCCGACCGCACGCCGCCTCCGGCAGGGGCTCGACCCGCTCGCCGCGCCCGCGCATGATCACCGGACCGCCCGCGAGAAACAACGGGCAATCCGCGCCGATCCCGGCGGCGAGCGTCGCCAGCGCCTCCGGCGCGAGTCCCGTTCCCGTCAACTGGTTCAGCGCCATGAGCGCCGCCACCGCGTTGCTGCTGCCTCCGCCCAGGCCGGCGCCCAGCGGGATGCGTTTGGTCAGCCGAAAGGCGGCGGGCCCGGGCCACCCCGTGGCCGCCGCGAAAGCGGTCGCCGCCCGCAGCACCAGGTTGCTCGCGTCGTCCGGCACTTCGGCCTCGTCGCACTCCAGGAAGAACGGGCTCTTTCGCCGGCGACCCTTGGCCTTGGCCACCACCGTCAGCTGGTCGCCGAAGTCAAGCGGCGCGGCCACCGAGACCAGGTCGTGGTAGCCGTCGGCGCGACGGCCGGTCACGGCCAGAAAGAGATTGATCTTGGCGGGCGAGAAGACCGTGACGGTCGGGGGTTTTTCCATCGGCCTCCAAGGCATAACCGAACGCCTTCCCGGATAAACACTTTTTCTCCGGCCCGCGGCGTGATTTTTCTCTTCAAGTCCCGCCCGGTCGCGGTCATTCGTGGTCTCCCGATGGCCTGCGAACTCATCCTCGCCCTCGATGCCCCGGCGCCCGCCGACCCGAAGCTCCACCTCGACCGGCTGCGCGGCCCCGTGCGCTGGGTCAAGATCGGCCTCGAAATGTTCACCGCCTGCGGTCCCGCCTGCGTGCGGGAAGTGGCGGCCATGGGTTTCGAGGTTTTTCTCGACCTCAAACTCCACGACATCCCGCACACAGTCGCCCGGGCGGTCGCCGCCGTCGGGCGGCTCCCCGTGAAAATGTTGACCGTGCATGCCGGCGGCGGCCGCGAGATGCTGCGGCGGGCGGCCGAGGCGCAGCGCCAGGTCGCGCCGGGCCTGCGGCTCCTCGGAGTGACCGTGCTTACCTCGCTGGGTGAACGTGATCTGCGCGAGCTCGGCGTGGCCGCGCCGCCCCCGGCGCAGGTGGAGCGCCTCGCCCGGCTGGCGGTGGACGGCGGCCTCGGCGGCCTGGTGTGCTCGCCGCTCGAACTGCCGCTGCTCCGCGGCAGCCTGCCGCCGGACGTGACCCTGGTCGCACCCGGGATCCGTCCGACGGGCTCGCAAACCGACGATCAGGCGCGCGTCATGACCCCGCGCGAGGCGGCGGCGGCCGGGGCGAATTTCATCGTCGTCGGCCGGCCGGTCTTCGCCGCCCCCGATCCCGTGGCCGCCGCCCGGGCGATTCTCGAGGAACTGGCCGGGAACAGTTGAAGGTGGAAAAGCGAAAAAGCGGCAGACCGTCCCTCCAAGAACCGCTCGTCTGACCCATAAACATCCTTCGCTCCTCGGCCCTCGATTCCCGCGTTTTCGCCCTTCGGTATTTCCGCTCTTCCCATGTCCAGCACCGGCGCCATCCTCCTCGCCGCCGGCCAGGGCCGCCGCATGCTCGCGAGTGTG
>JBJKRD010000370.1:0-2600 GCA_046704925.1 Opitutaceae bacterium
GCTTGCGCGCGGCCGCGCAGCGGGCCGCCGGGGCCAGGCCGGTGCTCTCCGCCAGGAACACGAGATAGCGGGCCACGCCGCGGGCAAAGTTCAGGCGGCCCTCCTCGCTGATGGCGTAGAAGCGCACGCGCTGCCGGTAGCCGGCGGCGGTGTGGTCGCCCAGCGCCTGCTTCTGCGCCCGCCCCCCCGCGGCCAGCACGAACAGGAAGTTGTATTCGAACCAGAACATGTGTTCCGGGCTGGGCGGCAGCGCCTCGACCGCCGCCCGGGCGATGGCGGGGGTGGCGAAAACGTCGGCCGGCCGGCCGGCCTTGGTCAGCGCGTCGACGATGAACGCCCGCGCCATTTTCCGTTCCGTCGCATCGTCGCTGAACGCGCCCTGCAGGGCGAGTTCGACCGTGAAGCGATACCAGTCGGCCCAGAGGGCCTGATCGGCCGCCTGGCCCGAGTTGGCCAGCGCCACGCCCATCTCGTAGGTGTAGCGTCCGCTCGTCTTGATCTCGAGGCGGCCGCCCGTCACCTGCCCCATCACCTGGTAATTTTCCGCCGACTTGCCGGAGCCCGAGTGAAACCCGATGCTGGCGTTGAACTGCCGGCACACCGCCCACTGCTTCGCGATCAGGGCCTGCAGCCGCGCGTTGTCCGGATAGGGCATGTTCTTCTGAAAGCCGAAGGCCGGGGCCACGAAATTGACCGGCATGTCCAGCGCCTCGCAGAGGGCCAGCATGACCGCCGTCGTCTCCGGTGTGGTCAGGCCCGGCAGCTCGTCGATCGAAAGCTCGCGCAGGTAGGCGCGCCCCACGTCGGTGGTGAAGGTCTTCTCGCGGATCGCCCGGTACTTGTCGTCCCGGCGCTTCATCTTCCGCATCGCCGACCAGACGTAGCACAGGAGGAAGTCCAGCTGCGTTTCGTCGAGCGCGAGGCCGGCCTCGGCCACCCGTGCCCGCACCTGCTGGACCAACGCCGTGTCGACCTGGGATTTCACGTAGCCGCGCCGGGCCGCCGCGGTGTCGGGCACCAGCGTCTGCGCCAGCTCCGGGGACAGGTCGAACGTGATGTAGCTCGCCAGCACGCAGCCCGTGACCAGTTGATCCTCGCGCGCATCGAATTTGCCGCCGATCGGCTGATGGTCGGCGTTGAAGCTCCAGGGCACGCCGCGATGGTGAAAGCCGGTCCGGACCTTCGAGAGGATGCAGCCGTGACTCATGCCCTCGACGCTCTGGCCCTGGTGTCCCTCCGGCACCTGGGTGCCGATGAACGGAAACGGCACCTTGTCGAGCCGGCCCTCCAGCATCGCATTCACGTCGTAGACCAGCTCCCGTGGAATGGAGTTCTGGTTCGCGGTCACGCCGAGCTCGAGCGCGCTCATCGCCCAGTCGACCGCCGGCCAGTGCAGGGTCGTGAAACGGGCGCCGATGCCCAGGGTGCTCTGGCCCAGCGCGCCGCCCGCGGTGGGGAAGACCGTCGATTCCGGGTCGTGCTCCTGCACGCAGTTTTTCAGGCGCAGGAGGTTCGCGAACGTCGCCGGAAAAGCCCGGGTCTTTCGATCGAGCGCCACCCCGTCCTGCAAACCCGGGTCGGCCGGGGACCGTCCTTTCGGCGCAAACAGCCACGCCGCATCGCCGGTGGTCATGTCTTCGATGAGCTGCCACGCTCCGGCCGCGGTGACAAAGCCGCTCTTGACCCATTTCTTCGTGCCGGTGCCCTCCGCCCGGAGCCGCGCTTCCAGCCCCGGCCAGTCGAGGCAGAAGTCCGGGGAGATGCAGGGATTCTGCGCGATGCGCAGGCCGTGTTTCAGCAGAAAATCGTTGATGGCGCTCATACCCGAATGATCGGAGCATTGGTCCGATGGGGGCGCGAGGTATTTCTCCAGCCCCCGGCAACCCGCCTTAATGGTCGCCACCGCGACCCGGGCCCGCAGAATCTCCTTTTCTTCCGGCGGAGATTTCGCTAATCGCCATCCGCCATGTCCGCCTCCCTTTCGTTCCGCCAGATTTCCGCCCGTCCGCGCTGGCTCGGTCCGGCGCGAGGCGCGACCGGAGACGACGGGATTGCCTGAACCAAACCGACCCGTTCCCGGTCCCCGCCACCGCGCCTTGCCCGGCGCGGTTTTTTCGTCCCGCCGTCCGGTGCCACCGTCCGCCATCAATCCGTCCTCCTTCCCCGCCGACACCCGCCGCGGGCTGTGGCTGATGCTGGCCTCCACCGCGTGCTTCATCGCCAACGCTCTCATCATCCGGGAGCTCGGCGGGCGCTTTGCCGTGGACTCCTGGCTGCTTTCGGCCGTGCGCTTTGCCGTGGGGCTCGTGGTCATCGTCGTTTTCTTCCGCACGGGCGGCCGGTTCCGGTTCGGCAACCTGTTCCGTAATCCCCAATTGGTCCTCCGGGGTGTCGTGGGCGGCGTGGGCGTTTACCTGTATTACCTCACGATCGTTCACCTGGGCGCCGGGCGTGCGACCTTCATCAGCAACACCTACGTCGTGTTGGGCGGGCTGCTCGCCGTCGTGTTCCTGCGCGAGCCCCTGAACCGCTGGCAGATCGCCGGCTCCACGATCAGCCTCGGCGGGCTCGTCCTCCTCACCGACGACCCCGCCCCCGCC